>JANMCI010000386.1:0-14975 GCA_031361245.1 Rhodobacterales bacterium | reverse complement strand
CGCACCCGCCCGGTTCGCCGGCAACAGCACGCGAAGCGCACGGCCAATCCGCCCTGACGCTCCGGTCACCAGCACGGCAGTGGCGCGATCGTGCGACAAGGGCGTCAAGTTCACCGGGCCTTTCTGTCGGAGCGTCCATGGCGGAAAGCGCGATGGCTGCCCAAGTATGAAATGGCACCGGAACCTGTCCAGCCAATTCGCACAGGATCATCGGGTTTGTGTGGCTGCACCCCGCAAACGTCTTGCGGGCGTCGCGCCGGACAACCCTTTCAATCTGGTTAATGGAAACTGGTATCTTTATGAAATCATTGCAATAAATATGATGTCGTCAAAACGGACATCTGGCGACGTCAGCTAGTTCTCGCCCTCCAACCGGATGCGCAGCTCTCGCAAAACCGGGATCACGGCCCGCACCCTGTCGGCGCCCAGCGACCGGACAACCTCGGCGATCAGCGGGGCCACGGCCTGGACGGCGGCATCCCTCGCGGCACGGCCCGACAGGCTGAGGCCGATGAATTTCTGGCGGGCATCGTCCCAATCGGGGCGGATGTGGATGTGGCCTGCGATCTCCAGCTTGGCCAGAGTGTTCGTCATGGCCCCCCGCGTGACGTGAAAGGCGCGGGCCAGCTGGGCCGGCGTCCGTTCATCCTGCACCCGGGCGAGGTGGTTCAGGACCGAGAAATGCGACAGCTCCATTCCCTTGGGCAGGGCCTTGGACACACGGTTTCGGGCCAGCTGATCGGCCATGAACAACTCGCCAAACAGCGCGACGGCGATGTCCTCGGTCCGTTCACTCATGGCGCTGTCACCTTGGGTCCGCTGAACTCCCGGTCATGGGTCAGCGAGGGGATGCGGGCGCGGGCCCGCTCAACTTCGGCGAGGTCGATGTTGACAAAGGTCACGCCGGGTTCGGTGCCGCCATCGGCCAGAACCTCCCCCCAGGGAGAGATGGCAAGACTGTGCCCAAAGGTCCGCCGCCCCTTGCCGGCCGCCTCGGAATGATGGCCGGTCTGCGCCGGCGCCAGCACGAAGCAGCCGGTCTCGATCGCCCGCGCCCGCAGCAGAACCTCCCAATGCGCGGCGCCGGTGATGTGATTGAAGGCAGCCGGGACCGTGATGATCTGGGCACCGGCCTGAGCCAGCTTGCGGTAGAGCTTTGGAAAACGCACGTCATAGCAGACCGTCATCCCGATCTTGCCAAACGGCGTGGCCGCAAGCACCGCCCGCGATCCGGGACGGTAGGCTGCAGATTCCCGGTAGACCTCGGTCTCGGATACATTGACGTCAAACATGTGGATCTTGTCGTATTTCGCGACGATGGCGCCGTCCGGTCCGATCAGAAAAGAGCGGTTGGCAAAGCGCCCGTCCCCGCTCCGCGACTTGAGCGCCAGCGAGCCGATCAGCAACCAGACCTTCAGCGAGGCTGCTTCCTCACGCAGCTCGGCCAATGTCAGGTCCGTGGCTTCGTGGCGCAAGACCTCGCGCTGATGAGCGCGGTTCGAGGACAGGCCGTTGGTACATTCCGGTGTCAGAATGAACTTGGCCCCGCCGTCATGGGCACGGCGAACAAGCTCCAGCGTCTGGGCCAGATTGGCGGCCGGGTTGTCGGACACGTTCAGTTGCAGCAGTGCGGCCCGTATCATTGCAGCAGCGGATCAAGCCCGCCTTCATAGTCCAGTTCATGCAGGTCGTCGCAGCCGCCGATGTGCTTTCCGCGGATGAAGATCTGCGGCACGGTGCGGCTACCGCCGGCCCGTTTGGTCATGTCGGCCCGTAAATCGGGATCGCGGCTGACGTCAATCTCGGTGTAATTGACGCCTTTCTTGCGCAAGAGCGCCTTGGCGGCCTGGCAATAGCCGCAGGTCGGAGTGGTATAGATCTCAACGGTTGTCATAAGGTCGATCCTTGTCGCCGCATAGAATAGCGATTTAGTCGTCCTTCGCAACGCGCGCCATCACCAGAACGGATATCTCCATTGCACCGGCTGCAATGCACGCCTCAGCCGCCGCGGCAAGGGTTGCACCCGAGGTCATCACATCGTCAACCAACAGGATATGCCGCCCTTCAATCCGTTTTGCGCGGCGGGGATGAGCGGTCAGGGCATCGGCCATGTTTGAAAACCTCCCGTCCCGGCTCAGACCGTCCTGACTGCCGGTGTTGTGGCGGCGCAGCAGCAGGTCGGGGCAGTGGTCAAGCCTGGCGAGTTTAGCAATGCCGGCTGACAGAAGGGCGGCCTGATTGTAGCGCCGCTTGACCAACCGCATCCAGTGCAGCGGCACCGGTGCCACGAGCATTCCGGGCTGGATCAAAGGGGCTGCAGCCCGCGCCATCCACCGGGCGACCGGGCGGGCAAGGTCGATCCTGTCGCCATGCTTGAACGACAACACCAGTTTGCGCCCGTTGCCCGCATAGGTCATGGCCGCCCGACCCTGCCTCCAGGGTCGGGCAACCGTCAGACAGTCGTCACACCAGACCTCGGTCGCGTCATCATCGCCCGGAAGTGGTATCCCGCATTTCGTGCAAGCCAGGCCCGTGATGAAGGGCGTGTCGCGCCAACAGGCAGCACACAGACCAAAGTCTGTCGTGACCCGGGCGTCACAGGTCAAGCACTGCGGCGGATAGACCACATGCAGCAAGGCTTGCATTCCCATCCCGCACTCCTACTGTCCGCGGCCATGCAACCGCCCATTCTGACCGATCGCGCCACCCTGATCCGCAACCGAAACTGCGCCACGGCGCTGTTCCTGCAGGACATGGCGGTGGCTGAAGTTCAGGAAAGGCTGAAAGAGGTTAAGAGAACCTTTACGAAGCCGGTCGTGGTCACCGGTTTTGCGCAAGTGTGGTCGCAGATGCCCACCGTAGAAGATGGGGATCAGCTGGACCTCGCGCCGAAAACACATGATCTTGTGATCCATTCCCTTGGCTTGCACTGGGCCAATGATCCGGTCGGGCAACTGGTGCAATGTCGTCACGCCTTGCAGCCGGATGGCTGGTTTCTCGGGCTGATGTTCGGCGGTCAGACGCTCCACGAATTGCGGGTATGTCTTGCGCAGGCCGAATCCGAGGTTACCGGTGGACTGTCCCCGCGCGTGCTGCCGATGGGCGAGATCCGCGACCTCGGTGCACTGCTGCAGCGTGCTGGATTCGGCTTGCCGGTTGCGGACAGCTTCACGACCACGGTGCGTTACCGCGATGCCTATCACCTGATGCGCGACTTGCGCGCAATGGGTGAGGGCAACGCGCTGGCCGCGCGCCTGCGGTACCCGACCCGACGGCAGGTTTTCACGCGTGCAAACGAGATTTATCAGTCTCTAACCGGCCCGGATGGTCTGATTCCCGCGACCTTCGAGATCGTGGTTCTCACCGGCTGGGCGCCCCACGAAAGCCAGCAAAAGCCGTTGCGGCCGGGGTCGGCAGTCAATCGGTTGTCGGACGCCCTGAGCGCCGCCGAGTTGAAACTGCCGCGCTAGTTGACCTCGCCGCCACAGGCGCTATCTGGCACACAAATGGAGAAAAGCGACCCATGACTGACATTGCCCCGGGAACAGGTCGCCTCGCCCACGCCCCTGCCACGCATCCGCCGGTGAAGAAGGCGAAAGTCGGCATACTCTTGGCCAATCTGGGCACGCCCGATGCCACCGACTACTGGTCAATGCGGCGCTATCTGAACGAATTCCTGTCGGACAAGCGCGTGGTGGACGTGCCGGACTGGAAATGGCAACCGATTCTGCAACTGATCATCTTGTCAATCCGCCCCCAGAGATCCGGTGCCAACTATCGCAAGATCTGGAACACCGAGCGCAATGAAAGTCCGCTGTTGACCATCACACGTGACCAGACGGCTGCGATAGCGCGCGCTTTGGTCGCTCGCCATGGCGATGACGTGATGGTGGATTTCTGCATGCGCTACGGCAATCCCTCGACCAGAGTGAAAGTGCGCGAGATGGTGGCGGCGGGATGCGAGAAGATCCTGTTCTTCCCGCTGTATCCGCATTACGCGGGCGCCACCTCGGCCACGGCCAATGACGCCTTCTTTGCCGCCCTTGCCAAGGAAAAGCGCCAGCCCGCCACGCGGACTGTTGCGGAGTATTTCGACCATCCGCTTTACATCGACGCCCTGGCTTCTTCCGTCGTGGCTTCCTATGCCAAGCTTGATCATGTGCCGGAAAAGCTGATCACCAGCTATCACGGCATGCCCAAGCGCTATCTGATGGAGGGCGATCCTTACCATTGCCAGTGCGCCAAGACGACCAGGCTGCTGCGCGAAAAGCTGGGGTGGGACAAGTCGCGCATCGACCTGACCTTTCAGTCGATATTTGGCCGCGAGGAGTGGTTGAAGCCTTACACGGTCGAGCATGTCGTCGAATTGGCCCGCGCCGGCGTCAAGAGTGTTGCCGTCATGGCACCGGCTTTTTCAGCCGATTGCATCGAGACGCTGGAAGAGATCGAGGGCGAGATTCGGGAGGCGTTCCTGCACGCTGGAGGGGTGAAGTTCACCTATATCCCCTGCCTGAACGACCATGCGGATCATATCGCCGCTCTGACCGCGATCATCGGCGAGAATCTGGGCGGATGGTTGCCCAAATGAAAAAGACGGCAGGTTCCCCTGCCGTCCGTTTCAGATCGAATTAGATCGGATCAGGCGTTCGACGCAGCGGCCGCCAGGACGAGCAGCAGCAGCAGCGGAATCAGCAGGCCGCCGTTGGACGACGAGGTCTGGGTGACTTCGGCCACGATCGGGGTTTCTTCCATGACCGGAGTGGCCATGCCGCCAGCGAATGCGGTGGATGCTGCGACCGACAGGGCGGCGGCGAGGGCGATTTTCTTCATTTTAGTCTCCAGTTTTATGCATCGGGTCCGTAAGTCCAGTCTCGGACCGGAAGCGACAAGATTGTTGCTCGTGTGCGGAATAAAGCATTTTGGCGCAACAATTGCAACTGCCCGTGCCTTGGCATTGCCCAACTGTTGCCTGATTACCCTATGAAAAAAAATGAAAAGACGGCAGCGAACTGCCGTCTTTTGCATTTCGACCAATCGGAAAGATCAGGCGTTCGAAGCAGCAGCAGCCAGAACGAGCAGCAGCAGCAGCGGGATCAGCAGACCGCCATTGGACGACGAAGTGGTGGTAGCCACAACAGCGTCCGGAACCATGACCGGCTCGACAGTGCCACCAGCGAAAGCGGTGGAAGCGGCCAGCGACAGAGCGGCGGCGAGAGCGATTTTCTTCATATTAACCTCCAGTTAAAGCATCCGGCCGAAATTTTCGCAGAGGCGGACGGATGCACCCAAGACTGTTCCTCGTGCACTTTTAAAAGCAGGTCAATTGAGTGAATGCAACTGACTCCAGTGACCGGCTTACGTCCCTGGCCACGATATCGTCAAATTAGCAACACCTTCGCGCCATCTTTGCGAATGCGGGACATTTTCTTCTTGGATAGCCGCTTTGGGTCAAAGGCTGCGAACGGATCGCCCAGAGGTCAGATCAGGAGGACTTGGGTGCCGACCTGCGCCAACTCGAACAACTCGATGATGTGTTCATTGTAAAGGCCGATACAGCCATTGGACGAACGCCGCCCGATCTTGCGCGTATCATGGGTACCGTGAATACGGTACGTGGCCCAGGACAGGTAAAGCGCGCGCACTCCAAGCGGGTTTTCCGGCGACCCGCCGGGCACCGACTTCGGCCAATCCGGGTTACGCTCAAGCTCGCCCTGCGTCGCGGTCCAAGACGGATTAACAACTTTTTGAATCACTTCGGTGTTGCCGCGGCGGGTCAATTCCTCGGTCAAAGGCACGGATGTGGGGTAAAGTTTGTAAACCGACTGATCCTCGGACCAGAAATGCAGCGCCCGAGAGGTGATGTCGACGAGAATCACCCCATTGCGCGTGTTCGGAAAATAATCCTGCCAGTCGCGCAGCTTGAAGCTGGAGATGTTGGCGCGCGGCGCAGCCGCCGTGGTCGGGGTCTCGAACTCGGTCGAGTTGTTGAAGGACTGGGCGTGCGCCGGCAGGGCAGCAGCGCCCAGACTGGCAGCGGCGGCGCCCAGAAACAGCCGGCGGTTCAGCGGATTGTGGTTGGCGTCAGACATGCTCTGATCTCCTTGACGTGCTCGATTGGGATGCTTTTACCGTGAAACTGCCGCAGCCGCAATTCACGCCACTGTCACAGGCGCATTCCCGCAAAGGGTTTTCCAGCGACCGATTATTCTGTAATAGGGTGCAAAATCAGGCAGGGCCCCAAAACGGGCCAACACAGGTGTATCACCATGGACAGACGTTCCGCACTCTTGACCGGCTTGGCCGCGCTTGTCGCCGCTTGCTCTCGTGCGCCCGAGATTCCGATGGGCGCAGATGGCAAGCCCCTGCCGCAGGTGTATGTCATCGCGCCGGGCTCGGAATCGGCGATTTCATTCCGCATGCTGGATGGGCTCAACGCACTCAGGAAAGCCAAGGGCGCGCCGCAACTGGCCTTCAACGCCGAGCTGAACGCTGCCAGCGCCACGCATTCGCGCGACATGGCCGTACAGAACCGGCCGTGGCACTTCGGGTCGGACGGGTCGTCACCGCTGGTTCGTGTCCAAAGGGCCGGATACTCGGGCAAGCTGCAGGGTGAACTGATTTCAGAGACCTTTGAGACCGAACTGCAGACCCTGTCAAACTGGATGGGTCAGGAGGACACTCGCGCCGTCTTGATGGACCCGCAGGCGACGGATTTTGGCTTTGCCTGGTTCCAGGAGCGGAATGGCAAGATCTGGTGGACGGCGCTTGTCGGTCAGGCCGGCGGAACATTTTCGCAGCCAAACCCCGTCTTCGGACAGTGATGTTCTTGCCAGGCGACGGACAGCGGCGTCTTATGGAAAGATGTTGATCGGTGTGCCGGGTCTGACCATCGCATAGATCTCTTCGATCTGGCGGTCGCTTACGGCGATGCAACCCGCCGTCCAGTTGCCGCGCGACCGTCCGTTGCTGTTTGCCCCATGGATAAAGATATCCCCCCCCGGCAGCTTGCCCTGCAACTTGGCATTTTCGGCGTCGAGATCGTTGGGATAAGAAATGCCCAATGAGAGGTGATAGACAGAGTTTGGGTTGCGGTGCGTGATGAAATAGCCGCCTTCCGGCGTCTTGCCATCACCCTCGAACTGCTTCGGACCGATCGGATTGCCGCCAAGATGGATCTTGTAGGTCTTGAGGATCTGCGAGCCGTGCAGAAGGAACATCTTGCGGTCAGCCTTGTGAATCTCGACGGCCGTGACCGCCGGGCCAGTGTAGGTTCTGAACTTCGAACCGCAGCTCGCCAGCGCCGCCAGCGCCGCCAGCACCAAAACTACCTTGATAATCGCCTTCATCTGCCGCTCGCCCCGTTTTTTCCAAGCGCATAACCGAATCTGACGGGTATGACTAGCGGCTATAGACTGAACCGCGCCGCAAGTTCGACATGGGCGGACCAGCGAAACTGATCGACGACTTGCACCCAGTCGAGGGAATAACCTGCATTTACAAGCACTTTCGCATCCCGGGCAAAGGTGACGGGATTGCAGGACACGGCGGCGATCACGGGAACTTTAGCGGCGGCCAGTGTCCTGGTCTGCGCCTCGGCCCCCGCACGGGGCGGGTCGATCACGACGGCCTCGACCCCTTTGAATTCGTCGGCCTCCAGCGGACGGCGGTAGAGATCCCGCGTCTCGACTGTGACGCGACGCAGGCCCTCGGCCGCCCGGGCGCCCTTGTCGAGGGCGGTGAGCATGGCGGCCTCGCTTTCCACGGCGTGAACCTCGGCCCGTTCAGCGAGGGGCAGCGCAAACGTGCCGACGCCGGCGAAAAGATCGGTGATCTTGCGGGCAGAGCCCACGGCAAGCGCCACGGCCTGCAGAAGGGCGATCTCGCCCTCAGCGGTCGCTTGCAGGAATGCGCCGGGCGGCGGGGCGACAAGGGCGCGCCCGAAGCGCTGCATCGGCTGGGCACGCAAGGCGACCATCTCGCCGTTCCATGTCAGACGCGCGAAGCCGTGGGTCTCGGCCAATCGGGCAAGGTCCAGTTGAACGGCCGCATCGACCGTTTTGGCACCCGTCACGACCACGTCCGGCCCAGCAAGACTGCGGGTGACGGTCAGCGACATCTCGCTGCTGCGCGAGCCGCCGATCTTCACCAGCGACTCCAGCGCCGGGAAAGTGGCGATCAGGTCCGGATGCAGCAGCTGGCAGTTCGGCACAGCCACCAGCGTATCCGAAGCGCGGGCGTGAAAGCCAAGCAGAACACCGCCCTTGGTGCGCCGGGCCGAGAGGGTGGCGCGACGGCGGGACCGGGGCGGAGAGGTCATAATGGGCCGGAACAGGGTCGAAAGTCCTTGCCCGTCCAGCGCGCCCTTGACGATCCCGAGCTTCCAGTCCGCCACGAAAGGATCGGCGGAGTGCTGCATAAGACAGCCGCCACAGCTGCGGGCGTGAACGCAGGGCGGACGCACCCGATTGACCGAGGGTGTCACGATGCGCGGGTTCAAGAGCTTTCCGTCTTGCAGGTCGCCCTCGACCACTTCCCCCGGCAGCATCTGCGGCACAAAGACAGCGCCGTCCGGCCCCTGTGCGACCCCGTCACCCAGATGGCCCAATCGGTCGATGGTCAGAATCACTCTGCCGCTTCCTTTTCATCGGCACCGATGAAGCCACCCGACTGGCGATTCCAATAGCGCGCATAAAGCCCGTCCAACGCGAGCAGATCGTTGTGGCTGCCTTGTTCCACAACGCGGCCCTCGTCCAGAACAATAATGCGGTCCATCATGGCAATGGTGGACAGGCGGTGCGCGATGGCCAGAACGGTCTTGCCTTGCATAACCCGGTTGAGGGCGGTCTGGATGCTGGCTTCGACCTCGGAATCGAGGGCCGATGTCGCCTCGTCCAGCACCAGAATCGGCGCGTCTTTCAGGAAGGCACGGGCAAGGGCGATGCGTTGACGCTGGCCGCCCGACAATTTGACGCCGCGCTCGCCCAGAAACGCCTCGTAGCCCTGATTGCCGTTGTGATCGCGCAGGCCAAGAATGAAACCATGCGCCTCGGCCGCGCGGGCAGCGGCGATCATTTGATCATCGCTGGCGTCGGGATTGCCATACAGGATGTTCTCCCGCGCCGTGCGGTTGAACATCGAGGTTTCCTGCGTAACCATGCCGATCTGGCGCCGCAGGCTCTCCTGAGTCACCGATCGCACATCAATCCCGTCGATCAGGACCTGTCCTTTTTCGGCATCGTAGAGCCGTAAAAGCAGGGCAACCAAGGTTGACTTCCCCGCCCCCGACGCACCCACAACACCGATCTTCTCACCGGGTCGGATGGTCAGGCTCAGGTTTTCCACTCCGCCCCGCCCATCCTCGGTTTTGCGGCCATAGGCAAATGACACGGCCTGCATCCGAACTTCGCCGCGGACCCTTGGCATCTCGGCAGCCTCGGGCGCATCGGTAAGGGTGTAGGCGGGGGTCAGGGTGCGGATGCCATCCTCAACCTCGCCCAGATTGCCGAAAATCGACATCAGCGAAAAGGATACCCAGCCGGTCATCTGCGACAGACGGAAAGAAATGGTGCCGGCAGCGGCTATGTCGCCCGCGCTGGCCTGACCCGTCTTCCACAGCCACAGCGTGCCGCCAACCAGCAGCACCGGCAGGACACCGGCAATGGCTGACAGGATGAAGCGGAACCACGACGAGATGAACCCGTAGGCGATGGCCTTCTCGCGGAAACCGGCCATTGCCTCGAGGGCCACGCGGTCCTCATAGGTGGAGTGGGCGAACAGCTTGACCGTTTTCATGTTGGTCACGGTGTCGACAATTTGCCCCGTCACCATCGCCCGCGCTGCGGCCCGCATGGCCGACGCCCCCCGGATGCGGCGCAACGAGTGGCGGATGAAAAAGTAATAGGCTGCGATCCACAGGATCAGAACAGCCGCCGCTCGCCAGTCGATCGTCGCCAGCAGCAGCACCGACCCTGTCACCGACGACAGCGCAAAGGCGGCCGTTTCGATCAGACCAGACACCACGTCTGTTGTCGCTCGTGCGGTTTGCATCTGCTTTTGCGCAATCCGGCCCGCAAAATCATTGTCAAAGAAGGTGACCGCCTGCCCGATGGTCCAGCGATGCAGACGCGATAGGATCAGAGGAAACAGATTGGGCTCCAGCCGGATCGAGGCGGCAGCCGTGTTCATTCCAAAGATCGCCGGGCGCAGGATCAGGTAATAGACGGCGAAAATGGCAAAGAGCGGGCCAAGGTCGGTGGCGAGGTCCGACGCGTTGGTGGCCGCGACGCCATCAATGATCTTGCCCAGCAAGGTGGCCGAAATCGCCTCGAGTGAGCCAACCAGAACCGACCAGAACGCCGCCCAGACGATGCCATTCCACGCGCCCCGGATGGCCCAGCGGAAAAATGGCCAGGTTCTGGTGGGCGGGGGGCCCAGTGCCTCGGCAAACGCCGGGATTTGCGGGCCGAGAATCGGGGAGAATGTCATTCAGCCGCCTCTTCAAGCCCGATGAAACCACCAGACTGCCGCGCCCAGAACCGGGCGTAAAGCCCATCCAGCTTCAACAACTCGGCATGAGAGCCTTCTTCGGCGATGCGGCCATCTTCCAGCACCACAATCCGGTCCATCGCCACGATGGTCGACAGGCGGTGCGCAATGGCGATGACGGACTTGCCCGCCATCACGTTGAACAGGGCGGCCTGAATCAGCGCCTCGGCCTCGGAATCCAGCGCCGAGGTTGCCTCATCCAGAATCAGGATGGGCGAGTCCTTCAGGATCACCCGAGCCAGAGCGACGCGCTGGCGTTGCCCGCCCGACAATTTGACGCCACGCTCTCCGACATGCGCGTCATAGCCCTTCCGGCCCTGCGGATCTTCAAGCGACAGGATGAAATCATGCGCCTCGGCCCGCTTGGCGGCGGCGATCATGTCGGCGTCACAGGCTTCTGGCCGGGCATATTTGATGTTGTCGCGGACAGAGCGGTGCAACAGGCTGCTGTCCTGTTGAACCATCCCGATCTGGCGGCGCAGGGATTCCTGCGTGACGGTGCTGATGTCCTGCCCGTCGATCATGATCCGGCCCTGCTCGGTATCGTAAAACCGCAGCATCAGCTTGACCAACGTTGACTTGCCGGCCCCGGACCGGCCCACAAGGCCGATTTTCTCACCGGGACGGATGGTCAGGGAAACCGAGTCCAAACCGCCCGAACCGCGCCCGTAGTGATGCGATACGCGGTCGATCTCGATCAACCCATCGCGGAAATCCAAGGTTGGCGCCTGTGGCGCATCAACAAGAGCGATAGGATGGGTAATCGTCTCCATCCCCTCTTTCACGACACCCAGGTTCTCAAACAGGTTGGTGGTGGACCACATGATCCAATAGGTCATGTTGTTCAGGCGCAGCACCAAAGCCGAAGTTGCCGCAACCGTCCCGACCGAGGCCGCACCCTGATACCAAAGCGCCAGCGCCCAACCGATCACCCCGACGATCAGAAAGCCATTCAGCACGGTCAGCGTCACGTCCATCTTGGTGATTATCCGCATCTCGGTCGCGACAGCCTGGCGCGCGACCTCGATCGCCTCACGGGCATAGTCCCGCTCGCGCTCATGGTGAGCGGACAACTTGACCGAATGGATGTTGGTATAGGCGTCGACCACGCGACCTGTCACGGCAGAGCGCGCATCCGATGCAGCCTGCGACGCAGGACCGATCCGGCGCAAAGTCCAGCGCATCAGCAGGCCATAGCCGACCAGCCAGATCAGCAGCGGCACCAAAAGCCGCAGATCGGCTTCGGCAAGCATGAAGCTGGCGCCGACCAGTGTGACCGACGCAAAAGCCATTGCGTCAAACACCTGAAACACAGCTTCGCCTGCGGCCGGTGGCGCCTGCATGATGCGGTTGGCGATGCGGCCCGCGAAATCGCTTTCAAACCAGCCGACCGGTTGGCGCAGCACATGGGAATGCGCCCGCCAGCGGATCATCGTGGCAAAGTTGACCATGATCGTGTTGTGCAGCAGCGCCACATGGACGCCGCCGATCGACGGGCGGATGATCAGCACGAAAAGGGCGACCAAGATGATCTCCACCCCATGCCCGGCCCAGACCTCGGCCGGGGCGCCCAATGAGAGATAATCGACGACCCGCCCGACATACCAGATCAACGCGATGTCGATTGAGGCATTGGCAACCGAAAAGACCCCCGTTGCCGCAAACACCTTTGCGAACGGCCGGATATAGTCCAGCAGAAATGGCCACAGCTTGCGGGGCGGCGTGTCTGTCTGCACATAGGGCGCGTAAGGGTCGACAAGTTTTTCAAAGAAACGGAGCATGGGAAAGCCTTTGAATTGGCATTGCGGCAAGGTGTGAAGCGGTTCAATAGCGGACCGCCACAACGGGATCGGTCGGCTCAAAGCTGACTGAAGAAGATCCCGTATTCCATGCCGCACCTCTCGATTGCTCGTGACCGCTGCTTAGCCGAACCGGAGGGATTTGTCACGCCTCAATCATTGGCGCCGTGCAACAGCGCCCGTTTGTCAAGCGTCAGCCCGCTTGCCAGCCAGCGCGCCTGAAGGGCTTTCAGGCGCGCGCCAAGCTCTGGCCCTTGCACCAAAGGCATCAGATCGGCGGCGCTGACCGGGAAGGCAGACCGAACTCCGCGCTGAATTTCGTCATGCCAGTCCAAGGGCAATCCGGATTCCAGCAGCGCTGCCCTGCACAGGATCACATCCTGGGCGGGGTATTCACCAAGCGTCCAGCCAAGCGCCGCCGCGCCCGTGGACGCACCGATTCCATCCCTGACTTTCGCAATTTCAGCCTCTTCCTGTCTGGACAGGCGAAGGTTCTCGACCGACCCGCCCAGCACGGCAAGCCGTCGTTGCCAGCGCGGCGGCAAGTCATCCTCAAGATGAACCAGAGGTGCCAGCGCCTTGATGTCGGCACCCGGCAGAACATGGTTGAGAACGCCCGCCTGCGCCATGGCCGCGACCGCAGGTGCCGGGTTGGGCGCGGCCAGCAACTTGCGAACCTCGGCGCCGACACGCTCTCGGGACAACGAGGTGATGCCGTCGGCCAGCTCGGCGCAGGCGGCCATGCCCTCGGCATCAATCCCCTGACTTTGATCGCCATAGACCGCATGAAAGCGGAAAAAGCGCAGGATTCGCAGATAGTCCTCGCGAATACGCTGATGGGGGTCGCCGACAAAGCGCACAAGCCGCGCACGCAGGTCTGAAATGCCCCCAAGCGGGTCGACCACCTCGCCCGACGGCAGGGCGTAAATCGCATTCATGGTGAAGTCGCGGCGCGCCGCATCCTCGGCAATGTCGTCGGTATAGGCCACCACGGCGCGGCGGCCGTCGGTTTCGACGTCACGGCGAAAGGTCGTGACCTCGTGGTGAAGTCCTTTGGCGATCACCGTGACAGTGCCATGATCTATCCCGGTTGGGATCACCCTGAAACCGGCGCTTTCGGCAATATCAGAGACAGTTTCTGGTCTGGCATCTGTGGAAATGTCGATATCGCTGACTGGCACACCCAACAGCGCATTGCGCACACAGCCACCCACGAAATAGGCCCGGTATCCCGACAGGCCAAGCGCCGCGCACAGGGCCTGCGTTCCGTGATTCCTCACCCATTCGTCCTGCAGGATCATGTCCCCACCCGCTCCGCTAACCCGCGCAAGATGCGCGCCGTGGCACCCCATACGTAATAGGGCCCCCAAGGCACGGCATAATAGCGACGGAACTGCCCGCGCCAATGCCGGCCTTCGATCACATAGCGGCCCGGGTCCATCAGATGTGCCAGAGGCACGGTAAAGACCTCCTCCACCTCTTCAGGGTCGCTGCGGGGCGAAAAATCGGCTCTGACCTGGCCCAGGATAGGCGTGACCTGAAAGCCGGTCACGGTTTCATGGGTGGCAAGGCGGCCAAGGACGGTCACATTCTGCGGCGACAGACCGATCTCCTCCTCGGCCTCGCGCAGGGCGGCGTCCTCAGGTCCTTCGCCGTCTTCCTGCTTGCCGCCGGGCAAGGCGATCTGGCCGGGATGGTGTTTCAGATGCGACGCGCGTTTGGTCAGGACCAGATCCTGTCCCCACAACGCAACCAGAACCGCCGCCGGCCGCAACAGACGACCGGACGGCAGGGTTTCGGCGGGGTTGAGGTCAAAGTCGGACGAAGGGCCAGCGGGCTGGTCAAGGGCTGCGATCAGGCGGCTGACCGCATCAGGCATCCTTGCCCTCAAAGCCAAGGGTTTTGGGGTCGAACACGTAATGGGCGCCGCAGAACTGGCAGTCCGCGGTCACAGTCCCTTCCGCCGTCGTCATGGTCCGGATGTCGGACTGCGAATAGATCGACATCGCGCTGCGCACTTTATCGGCCGAACACGAGCAGCCAAAACGCACGGGCGTCGCGTCAAAGACACGTGGCAACTCCTCATGGAAAAGCCGCACCAGAAGATCGGTAGGCGAGACGGTGGGACCGACCAGCTCGATCTCTTCGACGGTATCCAGAAGCAGGTTGGCGCGGTTCCAGTTTTCAGCCTCATCTCCGGCGAGAATGTCGATATGGCTCAGCAGGCCGCCCTCGCCGCTGCCCGCGTCGGCCGCAACAGCGCCGCCAACATCGGGCATTTGTTGCAGCTTGTCCCCGCCAGCCCGCCAGCGCGAGGGCTGGCCCGGGGTCTGGCTTTTGCCAAAGGTCACGGCAAACCGGGTGGGCAGCTGTTCGGACTGTGCAATATAGGTCTGGGCGCAGTCAGACAGCGAATCGCCCGCGATGGGGGTAAACCCCTGATAAGGCACCATATCATTGCCCTGATCTATCATGACAGCCAGATACCCCTCACCGATCTGGCTGAACGGTTCGGCGTCGGCGTCCAGTCGGTCGGCATCATAGCTGGCATAGGCGCGAATGCGCGCGGGCTGGCCATCGTCGGTCGGGCCGTAATAGTCCGTCGCGATCAATCGCGCCGGCCCCCTGCCG
>JANMCI010000385.1:0-2337 GCA_031361245.1 Rhodobacterales bacterium | reverse complement strand
CCAGCCTTTCGTTTTGCGAGCGCAACACGCAACGCCTGCACGGCTCTCAGCGTGGGAGGCGGATCGGCCTCGCCGACAATGGTCCGCAGCATGTCGATCCCTGCGGTCTCGTATGCCGTGATTGCGGCTGTCGAGGGCAGTTTGAAGCCCTCGACGACGCGCCTGTGATCGGCACTCATTTCCCGGACACCCCTCGAATGGCTGCACTGGCCCTGGATGTCAGCCGCGGATCGGTATTGCCTGATAGATTCCTGACCTCGTTGATCCACGCCATCTCGTTCCTGGTGACCGGCTGCCCGATGATCTCATAGATTGCGTTCGCCGCCGTGCTGCCTTCCTTTTGTTCGAGGGCAAGGCGCAACAGAAGCGCTGGGTCAGATTCCAGCGCCTTCGCCAGGGCAGGAACACGGTCGCTGGGCAGCTTGGTCGCGCCCTTCTTGATCATCGTGACCATGTTCGGGTTCACGAAACCGGCCTCTTCGGCGATCTCCGCCTGAGTTTTCTTGTGCTTGAGTTCCAGAAGGCGGGTCTCGAGAAACTTCGCCAACCTGCTATCTTGGTAGGGCTTCTTCGCCATTTTTGGATTCCTTGCGATCACAGACGTGCGTGCTGCGCGTCTTGATTGACTTATAGAAACGGCCTGATGGGGAGCTGTGGGAGTTGGAGGGGAATGGCAACCGCGTCACCTGGCATTTCCGTGATTGGCCCTTGTCAAACAAGTGGGAACGAGTCGGTGAAGGACATTCCGGACGCGATCACGCAGATGCGAGGCCATGGTTTCCTTGGCCTTTCAGCCGCGTTCATCATTAATTCCCAACCCCGGAGCAATTTCTGATCATCGGTGCCGAGTGCCATCTCACCGGATCGATTGTGTGATTGTGACGCGGCCGCGGCAGGTAAGCTGCACCTCGAAAGTCATCAAGCTCGTTGTCCGGCCCAGTTGACGATCTGCGCCCAGAGGCGGTCATAGCCGGGCCATTCCACAAATGGCGGCGGTGCCCAGTGGGGACCGCAGTCCGAAGTGAAGGCGATCGCACGACCCTTGCCAAATGTGCCCGCTACCAGCAAAGGATCGTCACAAACCTTGGCAAGGACCTCGGCTCCTGCTTTGGCCACCACCCGGTTATAACCCAAAAGCTGCGGCCAATCCGGCCCCAGTCCGGCAAGAATTGGGTGATCGGCCGCGACGACCGGAGTAACGCCCTGCGGGCATTCGACGCGGTCGTCATGGCGCATCAGCGTCACCGGCAAAATCTCTTCAACAGGTGTGCCTGCGTATTGGGCTTTGCCCTCGATTCCTTGGAAGGTCATATAGCCACCCACCATCACCAGACCGCCGCCCTGCGCCACATAATCGTGCAGCGCCGCAAGTCGGTTCGGAAGGACCTTGGACTTCGAGAATGTGTCTGGGTGCAGGAGGAGGGTGTTCGCGCCAATGTCGGATAGGATCACACAGTCGAACGCCGCCAGCCCGGAAACACTGTTCGGAAAGTCGCGGGCGGCGACATGCGCCGGCTGATAGGTTATGTCCCAGCCGCCCCGGATGAGCGCCTGTTTCAACCAGTCGCCGCCTTCGGCATATTCGGTCGTCGTAAAGCTGTCGAAGCCTTTTTGGTGGATCGAATGAACTGTCCAGGATTCCCCGGCGAACAGAACTTTTGGCTTGAGCAAAAGCGGGCTCCTTTCAAGCGACCCTTCAAAGTGGCCGGGTCTAGGGACGAAGACTTGCCCGACGAATGCTTTTTGACAAGTAATTCTTTTGCGGCTCAGGTTGGCACCGGTTGCCGAGCCGCAAGATCGCCCCTCGATTTCGAATTTTCCCTTAGAAGGCGGTTGACCAAGTTTCAGTCAGACGACCAGAGGCGCTTTCCTTCAGGTATCGCCGCCAGCCACTTCGCCCGGGCGATTTCGTTAGCGAAACCTAGCGGGCATTTCTGGGCTGCCATGTGCCGCGAGTGCCGTGAGCCACCCAGCTCTTCCAAGACTTTCGCGGGTAGCGTCCGGTTGTGCGGGAGACAAACCGGCGTTGGGCCAGGTGCATAGATCGCAGGTGAAATAATTGCCGCAAATCTCGCCAACGCAATATTGCTCAGACGGCAGACTCATTGCCAGCATTTGAAATGCTGCTTTGGCCTATGAGGACTTACACCACCGCAGCGACAACTTCGTCAACTTTTTTGGTTTGCAATCAGCTCATAACCCATTGTTCTTATTGACCCCTCAAATCGCTTAGTTTGCAATAAAGTCCAGTAATTTCAATGGTTCGATCAGACTACGAATCTGAGGGTCGGGCGTTCGAATCGCTCTGGGTCCACCATGAAATTCAAGGGCTTGGGT
>JANMCI010000359.1:0-2978 GCA_031361245.1 Rhodobacterales bacterium | reverse complement strand
CCCCAAGGACCCCGGCAGCTTTTCACCTGCTTTCCGCAGTAGTTCGATTAGGTCCGAAAGCCGCTCCTTCCGAAGCCGGTGAAATCGCATATTCCATTCTGGACTTCGGATTGACAGACCTTCGGTATGGCAAATAAATGTGCACGCAATCAATTCGATATGTGCGCAAGTTTGAAGGTAGGCTCCAAGGTCCTGGAGAAACTGTTTCGGCAAGGTGCTCTCAATTAAGAGGCCGGTTTCGTCGCTTTGCATCATCCAACACTCTCTTGCTTGCCTCGTATTCTACACCAACCGCTCCACCCCCATCGCCGCCCGCACGAAATCCGCAAACAGCGGATGCGGCGCAAACGGCTTTGACTTCAACTCCGGGTGAAACTGCACGCCGATGAACCACGGGTGGTCCTTGACCTCGACGATCTCGGGCAGTTTGCCGTCGGGGCTCATGCCGGAAAACACCAGACCCTTGGCTTCCAGCTGGTCGCGGTATTGCAGGTCGACCTCATAGCGGTGGCGGTGGCGTTCCTCGATGCTGAGGGAATTGTAGACCTGCGACACCCGCGAGCCGGCCTTCAGATTGGCGGTATAGGCGCCCAGACGCATGGTGCCGCCTTTGGCGTCGCTGGCTTTGCGGGTGACCATGTGGTTGCCTTGCACCCATTCCTTGAGGTGATAGACCACCGGGGTAAAGCGCCGCGCGCCCGCCTCGTGGTCGAACTCTTCGGACCCGGCATCAGCCACCCCGGCCAGATTGCGCGAGGCTTCGATGACGGCCATCTGCATGCCAAGGCAAATGCCAAGATAGGGGATCTTTTTCTCGCGGGCGAACTGGGCGGCCTTGATCATGCCTTCGGTCCCGCGCTCGCCAAAGCCGCCGGGCACCAGAATGGCGTGGAAGTCTTCGAGATAGGCGGCAGGGTCTTCGCGTTCGAAGATCTCGCTGTCGACCCAGTTGGCCTTGACGCGGGTGCGGTTGGCCATGCCACCGTGGGTCAGCGCCTCGGCGATGGATTTGTAGGCGTCCTCCAGCTGGGTGTATTTGCCGACGACAGCGATGCGGACCTCGCCCTCGGCATGGTTCAGACGGTCCATCACGTCTTCCCACTGGGTCAGGTTCGGCTTGGGCGCGGGCGAGATGCCGAACGCGTCCAGCACGGCCTGATCGAGGCCGGCGCGGTGATAGGCGAGGGGGGCCTCGTAGATGGTTTTCAGATCATAGGCCGGGATGACGTGTTCCTTGCGGACATTGCAGAAGAGGGCGATCTTTTCCAGCTCGCGGTCGGGAATGGGGTGTTCCGAGCGGCAGACGAGGACGTCCGGTGCCAAGCCGATGCTCTGCAACTCCTTGACGCTGTGCTGGGTCGGTTTGGTCTTCAACTCACCCGAGGCGGCGAGATAGGGCAGCAGGGTCAGGTGCATCAGGATCGACTGGCCGCGCGGGCGTTCGTGGATGAACTGGCGGATGGATTCAAAGAACGGCAGCCCTTCGATATCGCCGACCGTCCCGCCGATCTCGCACAGCATGAAATCGACCTCGTCCTGACCGATGCGCAGGAAGTCCTTGATCTCGTTGGTGACGTGGGGGATGACCTGAATGGTCTTGCCGAGATAGTCGCCGCGCCGCTCTTTTTCCAGCACGTTGGAATAGATCCGGCCGGAGGAGATTGAATCGGACTGGCGGGCGTGAACCCCGGTAAAGCGTTCGTAGTGGCCAAGGTCGAGGTCGGTTTCCGCGCCGTCGTCGGTGACAAAGACCTCGCCGTGTTCGAACGGGCTCATCGTGCCGGGGTCGACGTTCAGATAGGGGTCCAGTTTGCGCAGCCGCACCGTATAGCCGCGCGCCTGCAGCAATGCCCCGAGCGCCGCCGAAGCCAAACCCTTGCCAAGCGAGGAAACCACGCCGCCGGTGATGAAGATATAGCGCGCCATTCAAGGGCTCCCGTGTCTGGTTTCAGGGCGGCGATTCGGGCATCGAGAATCGCTGCATCACGGGATTTGAGATATAGTGCAGGTCGCGCGGCAGCACAACCCGACCGCTACATGCTGTCGACCTTCCCCGGATGTTAACAAGAATTTGTGGAGCGCGGCATCGCCCCGGCGGTCAGATCCGCCGGCGTGCTGCGCTCAGTTGCCAGCTTTCGGCGGTTCGGCCGGTGCATCGACGGGCGGCAGGGCCTTGAGCGGAGCCGTGGTATCGGTCGCCGGGGCCAGGGTTTCGACCGGTGCCGTGCCGCCGATCTGATCGATGACGGACGTTGACCCGGAATTGGCGGCGGCCAGAATGGTCAGCGTGATCGAGGTCGCGATGAAGCAGCCCGCAAAGACCCAGGTCACCTTGCCGAGTGCCGTCGCAGCCGAGCGTCCCGACACCACACCACCGCCCGAGCCCATGCCAAGCCCGCCACCCTCCGAGCGCTGCAAGAGCACCACCCCGATCAACAGCAGGGCCAGAATGAGGTGGATGGCAAGGATGACGTTTTGCATGGGCGGGTGCATTTCTTGGCTGGATTGGACGCGCCTATCTAGGCGCATCCCGTTCATGCCGCAAGCCCGTTTCAGCGCGCCAGCGCTCCGCGCAAAGCCCGCTTGATGATTTCCAGAACCACGAACATGGCCGCCGCCGCTGCAAGAACCGTGGCCAGGTCGTGGCCATGGAACGGGCCAAGGGAAAAGAGGTCGGCGGCAGCTGGCACCGCGAGGACGGCGGTCAGCGCCCCGCCCACCAGCAGCGGCACCCAGATCATGGCCGGGTTCGGCCGGGCGAAGGCGTCGAACGGCGAGGCCGAGAACGAGCGGTTCACATAGATCAGCGCCACGATGACAAGGCACAGTGCTACAAAGGTCAGCGTGCGCTGTTCGTCCACCGGCAGCCCCTGCGACAAGCCAAGGAAATAAACCCCCAGCACGGCACCCAGCGCACCAAGGCCCTGCACAAAGCTCCAGATCAGCAGGGGGCGGGAAAACAGCGGCGCATCGGGCGC
>JANMCI010000352.1:0-13941 GCA_031361245.1 Rhodobacterales bacterium | reverse complement strand
GCTGGGTCCCGGGGTCAGCACCTCGACCTCACCCCTGACCCGCGCGATGGCGCAACCATAGCCCGCCGGATCATAGGGCAGCATCGTTTCGCCGAGCAGCAGAAAGGCCCGCCCGTCCTGCCGGACAAAGGCCCCATCCGGCAGATCCAGGCAGTTGCCCCGGACCCGCGCGCCCAGCCGGGCTCCATGCAGCGCCGCATCCATCTGGGCCGCCTTGGGCTGCCCTCCCCACGCATCGCGATACCCGACATAGGCCGCCCTGCGGCACAGCGCGCAGGGCCGGTGCCCGGCAGCAAGGGCCACCGCCTCGTCCAGAAAGAACAACTCCGTCCACGTCTGCGGGCTCATCACCTGCCGCTTCCAGCCCTTGAACTCCAGCGCACAGATGATCCAGGCCTTGCCCTTCCACCGCGCCCGTCCCAGCCGCTTCTGATCGTCATGCAGACACCCCCGATTGCCGGTAAAAAGTCCCCGCGCCGGGTCGGCGACAATCTCTCCCGTCGGCAAGACCCGGTTCTGCAGCGGCACTACATCAACCTCCTCACCGCCTCGGCCACTTCCATCACATCGTTCCGCGTGCAATCAAACTGCCCGACCTGAACCCGGATCACATAGCGCCCCTCATGTCTGGTCTGCGTCAGATAGACCCGACCCTCATCGTTGATCCGGTTCAGCAAGGCCTCCGTTGCGGCATCGCTGGGCAGCGCAAAGGTGAACAGCGACAGGGCAGGCCGGGTGGTGATCTCGACCCCCGGAATGCCAGCGATCACTCCCGCCAACTCCTCCGCCCAAGCCACATGGTTGCGGATCCGCCCGCGCAAACCCTCCAACCCGTAGGCGCGCAAGGTGAACCACACCTTCAGGGCCCGAAAGCGACGGCCAAGCGGGACCGTCCACTCGTTGAAGTTGACCACGTCCTCCCGCCCTGCTGTCTCCAGATAGGTCGGGCGCAGGCCAAGCGTCTTGATCTGCGGGGCCGGGTCCGCCAGAAACTGGACGGCGCAATCGAATTGCGCCCCCAGCCATTTGTGAGGGTTGAAGACAATGGAATCGGCCCCTTCGATCCCCGCCCAAAGCTCGCGGAACTCGGGACAGATCATCGCTGACCCGGCCCAGGCGGCATCGACATGGACCGGCAGCCCTTCCGCCCCGGCAACTGCAATGCAATGGCCGATGCGGTCAAAGGCACCGATCGAGGTGCCACCGCAGCACAGCACCACGCCCGCCGGCACCATGCCCGCAGTCCGGTCGGCCACGATCGCGGATTGCAGGGCATCCGGGTCCATCGAGTGGGTGGCGTCGGTTGGGACCTTGACCAGATTGTCCTGCCCGATACCGGCCACTCTGACGGCCTTGTCCACTGACGAATGGGTCTGCGCCGACGCATAGATCCGCAGCCGCGGCTGTCCCGCCAGCCCCGCCTGATTGCCCGCCCAATGCAGCGCCGCCTCCCGCATGGTCAGGACAGCAGAAAGGGTGGCCGTGGTCGCGCTGTCATGAATCGTGCCGGTCATCGCGCCCGGCAGCCCGAGCGCGTCGCGCAGCCAGGCGATCATGACCTGTTCGATCTCGGTGGCGGCGGGCGAGGTTTGCCACAGCATGCCTTGCGCCGCCATCGCATTGGAAAGCTGCTCTGCCAGCATCGAAGCAGGGGAGGCATTGGCGGGAAAGTAGGCGAAGAAGCGGGGGTGCTGCCAATGGGTGATCCCGGGCGGGACGATGCGGGCGAAATCAGCAAAGATGGTGGCCATCGGTTCAGGCTCTTCGGGCGCCTGTGGCGGCAGCTGGCTGGAAATCGCGCCGGGGATCAGAGGCGCGCGCACCGGTTTGTCGCGCAGCGTCGCATGGTAGTCATGCGCCCAATCCGCCGCCGTTTTGGACCAGTTCCGCAGGTCATCGTGGTTCATGCCGTCCTCCGCTCGGGGCAGAGTGGCCGTTCGACCCGATCCATGCAAGGGCAGAGGCGTCCAGATCTGGACGCTTTTGAAAACATAATAAAATCAACACACTAGAATCCAGAAATTTACCCGGCGTTAACCTCTGGCCATTCCCTGTGGATTTTCAGCGCCCAGAATTGATGTCAGCGCCTGACGAGGCCCTTGCCGGTGCCATGGTGCCGTGCGAAAACCAAATGACAATTCCGGGTTAACGAAAATCGCCAACCCATTGATCACAAAACAGTTTGGCAGGTGTCCACATGTGGACAGGCAGGCGGCGGCTGGGTGATCCCGAGCGGGCGTGTCCGCCCGCAGTCAGGCTGCGACGAGCGCCTGGCAGGCCAGCTCAAGGCCGCCCGCATAGATCACGACCTCTTCTTCAAAGGACAGCGAGAAGAACCGGGCCTCGGGCAGAGTCAGGCAACGGATGTATTCGCCGTCAGCCAACTTCATTGCCGGAATCATGGCAACATTCGCACCGAACATCGCCTTGGCGCGCCAGTCGCGCACCAGAATTTCCTGACCAGCCGAAACCGTAACGTCTTCGGCAGGGCGATCAACGCCCAGAGTACCGTGAGCGATGCGGACAACGCGGGCGTTGGTGACGACCGAAACCTCGACCTGCTTGAGACGGCGCATGCCGGCCCGGGTCAGCACCCGATCACCGGGCTGAAGAAACTCGACCGGAAGTTCGCCATCCAAAGTCAGAACGGGGGTGCCGACGAGCACGGCCTGCAACGGCGCCTGAACCGTCTTTGAAGCCGCTGCGTTGGACTGGACCTGAGCCATGGAAGTCACCTCGGATGGGTTTTGCCCGTCCCTTTTTGAGCAAGATTGTGGCAACATAAGGTTAAGCCCGTGCCTTTTTCTGGATCGTTTGCCGCCCATTTATAGTGATTTGAAGCGAATGCTTTTTCCTCTCGCATACCTCTGCCCTCTTTGTTAGAAGGGCGCGGATTTCAAGGCGCATCCAAACCGGCCTTCGGGCGGGGCGGGTGTGTCTTGTTCAGTTTGCGGGTGTGGCGAAATTGGCAGACGCACCAGATTTAGGTTCTGGCGCCGCGAGGCGTGGGGGTTCAAGTCCCTCCACCCGCACCAGATGGGATGAGAAGGACGACAAGAATGCAAGTCACCGAGACCCTTAAAGACGGCTTGAAGCGCGGCTATACCATAACGGTGGCAGCGGCAGAGCTTGAAGCCAAGGTCACTGAAAAGCTGCTCGAAGCGCAGCCAGATGTCGAAATCAAGGGCTTCCGCAAGGGCAAGGTGCCGATGGCAATCCTGCGCAAGCAGTTTGGTCAGCGCCTGATGGGAGATGCCATGCAAGAGGCGATCGACGGCGCGATGAAAGAGCATTTCGATGCCACCGGCGACCGTCCCGCGTTGCAGCCCGATGTCAAGATGGTGGGCGGCGACACTTGGAAAGAAGGTCAGGATGTCGTGGTAGAGATGTCCTATGAGGCGCTGCCGCCGATTCCGGAACTGGATGCATCGAAGGTCAAGATCGACCGCCTGCTGGTGAAAGCGGATGACGCCTCGGTTGACGAGGCGCTGAACAATCTTGCCAAGTCGACGCAAACCTTCGAGGACAAGAAGAAGGGTTCCAAAGCCAAGGACGGCGATCAGGTTGTGATCGACTTCAAAGGCTCTGTGGACGGTGTGGCCTTTGACGGCGGCTCGGGCGAGGATTACCCGCTGGCTCTGGGCTCGAACTCGTTCATCCCGGGCTTTGAAGAGCAGTTGGTAGGGGCCGCGGCCGGGGACGAGGTTACGGTCAACGTGACATTCCCGGAAAACTATGGCGCCAAGCACCTGGCTGGCAAGGCTGCGGTCTTTGCCTGCACGGTCAAGGCCGTGAAGAAGCCGGTACCGGCGGAAATCAATGACGAGTTGGCCAAGAAATACGGAGCCGAGGATGTGGCCGCGCTGAAGGGCCAGATCTCGACCAGCCTTGAGACCGAATACAAGGGCGCGGCCCGCGCAGTGATGAAGCGGGCTTTGCTGGACCAGCTGGATGCGATGGTCAAGTTCGACCTTCCGGCCAATCTGGTCGATGCCGAGGCCGGTCAGATCGCGCACCAGCTGTGGCATGAGGAAAACCCGCACGAGCATGGCCACAACCATGACGCCATCGCCACGACGGAAGAGCATCGCAAGCTGGCCGAGCGCCGGGTGCGGTTGGGTCTGGTTCTGGCAGAAGTCGGACGCAAGGCGGAAGTGACGGTTTCGGACGCTGAAATGACGCAGGCCGTGCTGGCTGCGGCCCGTCAGTATCCGGGACAAGAGCGGCAGTATTTCGAATTCGTGCAGAAGAACCAGCAGGTTCAGCAGCAGCTGCGCGCGCCGATCTTTGAAGACAAGGTGGTTGACCATATCGTCTCGCTTGCCAAGGTCAAAGACAAGGAAATCAGCAAGGAAGAGCTGCAGAAGCTGGTCGAAGCCCTGGACGAAATGTAAGCGGGGACGTCTTTGCGAATTGTCATGGGCCGCCCTTCGGGGCGGCCTTTTTCACGTCTGGACCCGAGCATCACGCACACCCTCGGTCCGCACGACGTAAAGCCCTGCCAGGACCAGAAGGGCGATGCCGAGCCATCCCAACCGATCCGGCAGGCTTGCCCAGAACAGCCAGCCCCAAAGCAGACCCCAGAAGGCGAAGGTGAATTCGAACGGAGCAACAAGCGAGTTCTGCCCAATGCGATAGGCTTGGGTCAGCAGCGTCAAGCCAACGGCGGCAATCACGCCGCAGCTGCACATCAGGAACGCATCGGTGGCGTTCGGCATGATCCAGCCACGGGTCAGAAAGGCAAGACTGGGATGGCTGTTGGCCTCATGGTCGCCGGTGGCAAAAACCGCGGCCAAGGCGAGTGAGCACAGCAAGAAGGCATTGTTGCCCCAGAAAGCCATGGCAGCGGCGGTATTCCGACTGCCCATGACGCGCGCCATGACCATCGACAAGGCATAGGCAAAGCCGCAGAAAACCGGGAGCAGGGCGGCCCAGTCGAAAAGGTTGCCACCCGGCCGCACCATGATCACGACACCGCCAAAGCCCACCAGAATGGCGAGCCAGCGGTTGAGCGAGACCCTCTCGCGCAACAGGAACACCGAGAGAAGGGTGATGAACAGGGGCGCTGTGAAGTACAGCGCGACGGTGGTTGCCATCGGCAGGGCAGCCAGCGCGAGGTAATAGGCGGTATAGGCCAGAAAGTTGAGCAAGCCGCGCCCCAGCATGGCCGGCCAATTGCCGTTGACCAGCGTTGTCAGGGTGCCGTCCAGGGCGCGGGTGATGGCCAGCATGAACGGAATGGCCGTGACCGACCGCAGAACCATGGCTTCGTGCAACGGATAGTCACCCGACATCAGTTTCAGGATGAGGTCCTGAACGGAGAATATTGC
Organism: Rhodobacterales bacterium; assembly: GCA_031361245.1. GTDB lineage: Bacteria > Pseudomonadota > Alphaproteobacteria > Rhodobacterales > Rhodobacteraceae > Stagnihabitans. The sequence goes on along the minus strand of JANMCI010000352.1, from coordinate 8,611 downwards.
GATTCCCGCGACAAGGCAGAGGATAGCACGTGTGTTCGATGTGGTTTGCATGAGCGCAGCCTAGGGTGCACCCAGGGGCGCCGCTGGTCACTGTGCGACAGTGCGAGGTCGGGCTCGGCGGGCGGCAAGGAAAAACCGCGCGGGCAATTGCGCCGCGCGGTTTCAGATGGTGTGCGGCCCCTAGCGCTCGTCGCGCGGGTCGATGTCGTTGGCTGCACCGATGTCGTCGAAAAGTTCGGCGATTTCAAACTCGGCGGCGGCTTCGGCTTCGGCGGCCAGTTCCTGGATCGACTTGCCGGCGGCCTGAAGTTCGGCCTCTTCCGCCGAACGGGCGACGTTCAGCTTGACCTTCACGATCACTTCGGGATGCAAGGTCACGGAGACGGTGTGCATCCCCAGTTCCTTGATCGGACGGTCGAGAACGACCTGACCGCGCCCCAGGGTGAAACCGGCCTCGGTGGCCGCTTCGGCGGCGTCACGGGTGGTGACCGAACCGTAAAGCGCACCCGCGTCCGAAGCGGAGCGGATCACGGTGAAGATCTGGCCATCGAGCTTGGCGCCGACGGCTTCGGCTTCTTTCTTGGTTTCGAGGTTCTGGGCCTGAAGCTGGGCTTTCTTGGCTTCGAACGACTTGATGTTGCCTTCGTTCGCGCGCAGCGCCTTGCCTTGCGGCAAGAGGAAGTTGCGGGCAAATCCGTCCTTGACGGTGACGACTTCACCCATTTGGCCAAGCTTGGCCACGCGTTCCAACAGGATCACTTGCATGTCATGTGCTCCTTATTTCACGGCATAGGGGAGAAGGGCGAGGAAACGGGCGCGCTTGATGGCGGTCGCCAGTTCGCGCTGCTTCTTGGCCGATACGGCGGTGATGCGGGACGGGACGATCTTGCCGCGCTCGGAGATGTAGCGCTGCAGCAGACGGGTGTCCTTGTAGTCGATGACCGGAGCATTGTCGCCCGAGAACGGGCACACTTTGCGGCGGCGGAAGAACGGCTTGTTTGCCATGTGAGTTATCCTTTCCTATGCCTGATCAACGACGGTTGCCGCCGCCGAAACCACCCGAAGGGGCCCCACGGTCGCCACCAAAGCCGCCCGAACGCTCGGGACGGTCACCGCCAAAGCTGCGCTCGGGACGGTCGCCGAAGCTGCGCTGAGGGCGATCGCCACCGCCGAAACCACCCTCTGGGCGGTCACCGCGCTCACGGTCGTCACGCTTTTGCATCTGGACCGAAGGGCCCTCGCCATGGGCATCGACCTTGATGGTCAGAACGCGCATCACGTCGTCGTGCAGGCGCATCAGGCGCTCCATCTCCAGAACGGCGGCCGGAGGGGCGTCCGTCTTGAGAAACGCATAGTGGCCCTTGCGGTTCTTGTTGATCTTGTAGGCCATCGTCTTGACGCCCCAGTATTCGTTCTCGACGACCTTGCCGCCGTTGTCCGAGATCACTGCGGTGAAATGTTCGATGAGGCCTTCGGCCTGCGCGGAGGAAAGATCCTGACGCGAAATAAAGACATGCTCGTAAAGCGGCATGTGCACTCCGATCATCTTCAAGGCGCATTTCATAGGGCGGGCCATCTCTTTCCGCGGCCCGTCCACGAGAGGCTGCGCCGGTTCATGGGATTGCGGAAAGATTTGGGGCTTATACAGCAGGCACTGCCCGATGCAAGGGCTGTCAGGCGACCCGGCGCGGTTCACGGGCGAAGGGGCTGAGCCCGAGCCAGTCATGCATGGATCGCACCAGCGACGGATCACCGTCAAGCAGGATCCGCCCTGCGCCTACCTCGACTGCAAGGCTGGAAAGGCCCATCCAGACCGCCGTCATTGCACGCAAGGGGCTGGTCACCAGCAGATCTATCTCGTGGCCGGGATCAAAGCCGCACAGGTCAATACCCGCAGGCTCCATCACCAGCCACCAGTTCCGCGTGGCGGCGGGCAATTCGGGGTACAGAAAATGGATCGTGCAGCGGCGGGAGGGAAGGGGCTTTGGATTGATCCCGCGCCGCATATCCCACATCAGCAAGGAAGGGTCGAGATTTCTGAGGCTTAGCCTTGATTCGACCCAGCGTTGACCCCAATTGCCAAGCCCCATGATCAGCGGGCGCAGATCTTCGCCCATCGCGGTCAGCCGGTAGTCGTAGTTGCCATCGGGACGGGCATCGGCGGTGATCACGCCGGCCAGTTCCAGCTCTTTCAGGCGTTTGGACAGCAAGGTTGGCGACATCTTGGGGACGCCGCGGCGCAGATCGGTGAACCGTGTGCTGCCGCAGAGCATTTCGCGCAAGACAAGGGGTGTCCAGCGGGTGCAAACCACTTCTGCGGCCATCGAGATCGGGCAGAACTGCCCGTAACCGCTGCGGTCGACCATGACCTATCCCCTCGGTCGGAGTGACCTCGCCATCACTCTACACTGTAAGGGCGGCTGGGTCACGCCTGGTCCAGTTCCTGTACTCGACGGAATGGCTGGTCTGGGGGACCCTTGCTCTGGCGGCGAACGGTCAGAGAGGAATTGACATGAACAAGGAAGCGACGGTGACGGTTGCAGGAGGGGAAACCCTGTTGGAAAAGGCGCGGAAACTGGCGGTGGAGTTCGACGGGCGCGCGGCAGATCATGACGCGGGCGACAGTTTCGTCGCGGAGAATTACGTGCGGCTGGAAGACGAGGGTCTGCTGGCGGCCGGGGTGCCGGTGGAACTGGGCGGAGGCGGCGCGGAGGTGCGGCAATTGGCCGAGATGCTGCGCGAACTGGGTCACGGCTGCGGATCAACAGCATTGGCCCTTGCGATGCACACCCATCTGGTCGCGACCCCGGCTTGGCGCTGGCGGCATCAGCCGGCAGTCAGGGCGGCGGTGGAACCCGTGCTGAAGCGGGTGGCGGGGGGTGCCGTCCTCGTCACCAGCGGCGGGTCGGACTGGATCGGCAGTTCCGGCAAGGCCGAAAAGGTTGAGGGCGGCTACCGCATCACGGCGCACAAGGCCTTTGCCTCGGGCTCGCCAGTTGGCACCCTGTTCATGTCCAGCGCGATCTGCGGCGACAAGATCATCCATTTCGGGGTGCCGTTCGACGCGCCGGAAGTGCAGCGGCTGGACACGTGGCGAACGCTGGGCATGCGCGGCACCGGATCGGGCGATGTCTTGATCGACGATCTGTTCCTGGCGGACGACAAGGTTGCTTTGGCGCGGCCCGCGGCGGAGTGGCATCCGCTGTGGCAGATCATCGCGACCATGGCGATGCCGCTGATCTATGCGGTCTATCTTGGGATCGCGGAAGAGATGCGCAACATTGCGGTCGCCATGATGGCGAAGCGGGAAAGTGCCTGGCGCAACCGAAGGCTGATAGGTGAAATTGACAGCGCCCTTTGGTCGGCGCGGGCGTCGCATGAAGCGATGATTGCCGTCGTCGAACGCAATGCGCCGTCAGCCGAAAGCATCAATGACGTAATGTTCGGACGGAGGGCGGTTGAAGCTGATGTGCTTTTGACGGCGGAGCTGGTGATGGAGGCGGCCGGCGGCCCCGGGTTCTACCGCAAGGCCGGGTTGGAGCGCCGGTTCCGCGACATTCAGGGGGCACGCTATCATCCGATGCGGCGTGAGGTTCAGCAGACCTATGCCGGGGCGATGGCCTTGGGTGAATCGGTGGCCAAGATCTATTGATGCGGGAAGATTTGCAAGAACGCCTCCAAGGCCCCGTGCTGCGCGGGGCCTTGTCTTATGGCGCGATGTCCGGGCGCGCCGATGCCGGCAGGCCGAAGATCCTGTCGAAAGCCCAGGTGAAGGCATAGGTGTACACGAGGAACAGGATGATGAGCGCCGCCTCGAACAGGAAGGATTGCCACAGGGTGATCTGAAGCCACCAAGCCATGAAAGGGACCATGAGCAGGGTGAGGCCGCCTTCGAACAGGACGGCATGGGTCGCGCGCAGGAACAGGGGACGGCCTTTTATGGGCTGGCGCGCTTCCCAGTGTTCGAATGCGGCATTGAAGGTGAAGTTCCACAACAGCGCCACGGCGGCGTTGATGGCCGACAGGATCAGGGTCTGGTCGGGCGAGGCGCTGGAAATGAGCAGCAGCAGCCCGCTGGCCAGAACGATGCCGAGGGATTCAAAGCTGATGGCAAAGACGATCTTGCGGCTCAGGGGTGACATGACGGCAGTTGCACCGGGAGGCGGCGCGGGGTCAAGGGGCGAGGGCGTTGCGCGGACGGGGCAGGCAGGGTAAGTGCGGGGAAACAGTCGGGGGACAGGACATGAGCCGCGCTTTCGTATTTCCGGGACAAGGGGCACAGACGATCGGGATGGGGCGTGCTTTGGCGCAGGCCTACCCCGCCGCAAGGGCCGTGTTCGACGAAGTGGACGATGCGCTTGGTGAGAAGCTGTCCGCCTTGATCTGGGACGGCGCGATTGAGGATCTGACCCTGACCCAGAACGCGCAACCGGCGCTGATGGCGACCTCGATTGCGGGGCTGCGGGCGTTGGAGGCGGAGGGGCTGGGGATCGAACACGCCGCCTTCGTGGCGGGTCACAGCCTGGGCGAATATTCGGCGTTGTGCGCGGCGGGGTCGCTGGAGTTGGCGGACACGGCGCGGCTGTTGCGCATCCGCGGCAAGGCGATGCAAGAGGCGGTGCCGGTCGGCATCGGGGCCATGGCAGCACTCCTGGGGCTGAACTTCGAACAGGCGGCGGAGGTTGCCGCAGAGGCGGCGCAGGGCGAGGTCTGTCAGGCTGCCAATGACAATGATCCCGCACAGGTCGTCGTGTCGGGTCACAAGGGCGCGGTCGAGCGGGCGCTGGAGATCGCCAAGGCGAAGGGCGCCAAGCGGGCCCTTCTGCTGCCGGTCAGCGCCCCGTTCCATTGCGCGTTGATGCAGCCCGCGGCAGCAGTGATGGCCGAAGCTTTGGCCGGGGTGAACATCGCAGCCCCCTGCGTGCCGATCGTGGTGAACGTGCGGGCCGAGGCCGTGACCGAGCCGGACCGGATAAGGGCGCTGTTGATCGCGCAGGTCACCGGATCGGTACGCTGGCGGGAATCAGTGCTGTGGATGGAGGGCGCCGGGGTCACCGAGTTCTGGGAGATCGGCGCGGGCAAGGCCTTGTCCGGCATGATCAGGCGGACGGCGAGCGGGGCGGTCACGCGGTCGATTGGGACACCGGAGGATGTGATCGCGGCCAAGGGGTAAGTCTTGCACGCGTGCAAATCACGAAAAGTTGCGTATTGTCAGTCTGTTGCTGTCTTTTATTAACCTGTCGTTTACCATGACTGGGCCGTCGCATGAGCGTTGAGGGCTATCTCGCGTTTTGACGCGCCTCGCTTGCGCTGGCGGTGGTGCCGGGGCCGACGGTGTCGGTGATCATTGCCAGTGCGCTGCGCCATGCCGGGGCGGGCCATCTGATCTGGCTGGGGATCGGATAGCTGCGGTCCAACGGTGACCTTGCCGCTGCGGTCGACCGCGCCCGTCCCAATGGCAGCGTTTTCCTGCAAGGTTTGTGGAGATCCTGTCCAACCCCAAGATGCAGACGCTGTTCGGCGCGCTGATCCCGCCATTCCTGTGCAAGACCGGCAACACCGGGCAGCAGACGCTGATCCTTGGCCTGACCTTTGCGCTGATCGCCGCCGCCAGCGACACGGCCTATGCGCTCGCCGCCGGGCGGGCGGGCAGCTGGATGTCGCGGTCGCGCATAAGGGCGATCGAGGTGGTCAGCGGGCTGTTCCTGACGGCGGGTGGGGCGTGGATGGCGCTGCGGGGGCGGTAGGGGTGGCGGGTTGCCTGCATCAGGTGGGGAGCGAAGTGATCGCCCGAGGTGCAAGGCGGTTTGGCGTGACAGGGCCGGACGGCGCGGGCAAAACACGGTTCGCGGCTGCTTTGGCGCAGGGGCTGCAGGCTTTGGGTCACGCTGTACAGCTGGCCGGTATCGACGACTTTCACAATCCGCGCGGGATGCGCTATGCGCCGGGCCATCGCGCCGGATGCCGCTCTGATTCTGGAGGGCATCTTTCTGATCCGCCCCGAACTGGCGGATTCTGTGGACTTTGTGATCTATCTGGATATGCCCTTTGCGGAAACCTTTCGGCGCATGGCCAAGCCGGACGGGAGTGACCCTGACCCCTATTCCGTGACGTCTGAGAGGTATCGAGCAGGACAGGAAATCTGGATATCGCAAGAAGATCCAAGGGCACGGGCCGAGATGGTGATCGACCCCAGCGATCTTACCAACCCCAAGCTGGTGGCGATGCGCGGCGCAGGCTGCTAGAAGGGCGCCAAAGAAGGAGAAAGTCATGTTTGATCTGACAGGAAAATGCGCCTTGGTGACGGGCGCATCAGGCGGCATCGGCGGAGAGATCGCCAAGGCGCTGCATCGCGCCGGGGGGACGGTGACCCTGTCAGGCACGCGGATCGCGCCGCTGGAGGCTTTGGCGGCGGAACTGGGCGCGCGGGTGCATGTGGTGACGTGCAACCTCTCTGAAGCGGCCTCGGTCGAGGCGCTGCCCAAGGCGGCCATCGAGAAGATGGGTTCGGTCGACATTCTGGTCAACAACGCCGGGATCACCAGGGACAACCTGTTCATGCGGATGTCGGATGAGGAATGGGCGAGCGTGATCGACGTCAACCTGACCTCGACCTTTCGTCTGTGTCGCGGTGTGCTTCGCGGCATGATGAAGGCGCGCTGGGGGCGGATCGTCAATGTCTCGTCGGTCGTCGGCGCGACGGGCAATCCCGGGCAGGCCAACTATGCGGCCAGCAAGGCCGGGATGGTCGGCATGTCCAAGAGCCTCGCTGCGGAAGTGGCGTCGCGCAACATCACGGTCAACTGCGTGGCACCGGGTTTCATCGCCACGGCGATGACCGAAAAGCTGAACGAAGAGCAGAAGGCGCGCATCCTGACAGCGGTTCCTGCGGGCCGCATGGGTGAGGCCGCGGAGATTGCGGCGGCAGTGCTGTATCTGGCCAGCCCCGAGGCGGGATATGTCACCGGAGCGACGTTGCATGTGAACGGTGGCATGTCTATGATCTGACCCGCGCGACCCGGGAAAGGGTTTGCCTTGTCGCAAAGCACTTGCTATAGGCGCGCAGGAATTCGATTGGGGGCGTCCCCACAATGATAGAGGAAGAGACATGAGCGACATCGCTGACCGCGTAAAGAAGATCGTCGTCGAGCATCTGGGCGTCGAGGCAGACAAGGTGACCGAGAATGCCTCGTTCATCGACGATCTGGGTGCTGACAGCCTTGACACGGTCGAGTTGGTCATGGCGTTCGAAGAAGAGTTCGGGATCGAGATTCCGGATGACGCCGCCGAAACAATCCAGACCTTTGGCGATGCGGTGAAATTCATCACTGGCGCGTCCTGATCCTTCTGAACCGCAGCGGTTCGTCCAATAGAACAGAGGCGCTCTTCGGGGCGCCTTTTTTCATGCCCGGCGGTTTGTGGCGAGCGGTGCTGTCGGGGCGAACTATGCCTTGAGTGGCGGGCCAAGACAGGCAAAGCTGTGTCACGCGAGCGGCGGGGGAGATATGGCGACATTGGAGGACATGTTTGGCGCGGGCGGTGGGGGGCAAACCTTCCTTGGTCTGCCGCTGTGCCGTGATCTGAGCCGGTTGAACGCCGATATCGCGGTCATCGGGGCGGCGGGTTGCACGCCCTATGCGGCGGTCGGGTTTTATTGCGCGGGCGGTCCGAATGCCGTCAGGACGGCGGGGGCGGCTTATGGCGCGGCGCTGGGGCACATGAATTTCGATCTTGGCGGACCCGTGCTGCCGGAGGGGGTGCGGGCTGTGGATGGCGGGGATCTGCCGCAGGATCCCGGTGATGCGCCGGGCAACAGGGCGCGAATCTTCGGGGCCATCAGCCAGATCCTTGACCGGGAGGCCGTGCCGGTGCTGATCGGCGGCGACGACAGTCTGCCGATCCCGATGCTGGAGGCCTATGGCGCGCGGGGGCGGCGGTTCACCATCCTGCAGATCGACGCGCATGTCGACTGGCGCGACGAGGTCGACGGCGAGCGGCTGGGCCTGTCGTCAACCATGCGGCGGGCGTCCGAGATGGAGCATGTCGGGCAGATCATTCAGGTCGGGCAACGCGGGATCGGATCGGCGCGGCCAAGCGATGTGAAGGACGCGCTGCGCTGGGGGGTGGAGTTCGTGCCGGCGGGCGAGGTTGCGCGGGAAGGGGTGTGGCGGGCGGTCGACCTGATCCCCGAGGGGGCGGAGGTGATCATCTGCCTGGATGTCGACGCCTTTGACCCCGCTATCATGCCGGCGGTGATCGGGCGAACGGCGGGGGGATTGGGCTATTGGCAGGTGTTGGAATTGATCGGCGGTGTCGCCGAAAAGGCGACGATCGCCGGCTTTGACATGGTGGAGCTGATGCCGGAGCGGGATGTCGATGGTCAGGGGGCACTGTTGGCGGCGCAGCTTCTGGCGGCGGTGGTTGGGGTGATTGGACGGCAAAGGAACAAGGGATGAGCTTTAACCAGCCGCTGGGCGGCAACGAGATGCCGCGGTTTGGCGGGCCGGCGACGATGATGAGGCTGCCGGCGCAGGTCGGGGCCAAGGGGCTGGACGTGGCCTTTATCGGCATACCGATGGACATCGGCACGTCAAACCGGCCGGGCACGCGG
>JANMCI010000319.1:0-7408 GCA_031361245.1 Rhodobacterales bacterium | reverse complement strand
CGCTCATCCAGAACACCACCGGCGCCCAAAGGTCGGCCGCCACCGGAAACATCGGCAGGCTGAAGCGCAAGAAGCCATAGCCGCCCATCTTCAGAAGGATCGCCGCCAGCACGACCGACCCCGCCGTCGGGGCCTGCACGTGGGCATCCGGCAACCAGGTATGCACCGGCCACATCGGCATCTTGACCGCAAAGCTGGCAAAGAAGGCCAGGAACAGCAGCGTCTGCAAGCCCCCCGCCACATGCAGCCCCAGCACGCCCATCGGCTCATGCGCAAAGTCAAAGGTCATCAGCGTCGGAATGTCGGTGGTCCCCGCCGCCATATACATGGCCACCATCGCAACCAGCATCAGCACCGAACCGAGGAAGGTATAAAGGAAGAACTTGAACGCGGCATAGATGCGGTCCTTGCCGCCCCAGATGCCGATGATCAGGAACATCGGGATCAGGCCGGCCTCGAAGAACACATAGAACAGCACCAGATCCAGCGCGCAGAACACGCCCAGCATCAGCGTTTCCAGAAGCAGAAAGGCGATCATGTAATCCTTGGTGCGGGTCTCGACATTCCAGCAGGCCGCAATCGTGATCGGCATCAGGAAGGTGGTCAGCAGCACGAACAGGATCGAGATGCCATCTACCCCCATCTTGTAATGCAGACCCAGGATCCACGGGTGGTCCTCGACGAACTGAAACCCGGTGTTGGCCGGCTCAAATCCCTTGAGCAGCAACAGCGACACCAGAAAGCTGACCGTCGTCGCAAACAGCGCCACCCATTTCGCATTCCGCGCCGTCGCCGCGTCGTCTCCGCGCAGGAACAGGCCCAGCACAAGTGCCGCCACCGCCGGGAAGAAGGTGATGATCGAGAGAAGGTTGTTCATCAGTGTGCTCCTCCCGAGAGCGTCATCCAGGTGATCAGGATTCCAATCCCGAGCACCATCGCGAAAGCGTAGGTGAAGATGTAGCCCGACTGGGCCCGACCCGCGAGCCGGGTGAAATAGGGGATGATCCCCATGGCAATCCCGTTCAGGGTGCCGTCGATGACATCGCCGTCGCCGCGCTTCCACAGGAAATTGCCAAGCCATTGGGCCGGGCGCACAAAGATCGCGTCATAGATTTCGTCGAAGTACCACTTGTTGAGCAAAAAGCGGTAGAGCGGCGCCTGCTGCGTGGCCAGCTTGCCCGGCAGATCGGGGCGGACGATGTAGAACAGATAGGCCGTGGCCAGACCGATCAGCATGGCGATGAACGGCGCAAGGCTGACCAGAACCGGGCTTTCATGGGCCGCGGCCATCACATGGTTTCCCTCGCCGATATAGATGCCGCCCATGCCCGGCGCTGCCCCTTCGGCGAGGTGAAAGAATTGATCGACCCCCTCATGGCTGCCAAAGAAGCTGTCAACCCAGATCATCCCCGCGAACACCGCGCCCACCGCCAGCACAGCCAGCGGGATCAGCATGACCATCGGGCTTTCATGGGCGTGTTCATGGGCATGATGGTCGCCCTTTTCCGGACCGTAAAAGGTCATGAAGATCAGCCGCCATGAATAGAAACTGGTGAAACAGGCAGAGATGACCAGCAGGGCAAATCCATACATCGACCCGCCGGCAAAGACGCTCTCGATGATCGCGTCCTTCGACAGGAAACCCGCGAACCCGATATGGGTCAGCGGGATGCCGACCCCGGTGATGGCGAGCGTGCCAATCATCATCATGGCAAAGGTGAACGGCACCTTGCCGCGCAGATTGCCATAGTTGCGCATGTCCTGCTCGTGGTGCATCGCCGTGATGACCGAGCCTGCCCCAAGAAACAGCATCGCCTTGAAGAAGGCGTGGGTGAACAGGTGGAACATCGCCGCCCCGTAAACACCCGAACCCGCCGCCACGAACATGTAGCCCAGTTGCGAACAGGTCGAATAGGCGATGACACGCTTGATGTCGTTCTGCACCAGACCGACCGTGGCCGCAAAGAAGGCGGTCGAGGCGCCAATGATCACGATGAACTGCTTGGCCTCGGGCGCGAATTCGTAAAGCGGCGACATCCGGCAGACGAGGAATACCCCCGCAGTCACCATCGTCGCGGCATGGATCAGCGCCGACACCGGCGTCGGGCCCTCCATCGCATCCGGCAGCCATGTGTGCAGGAACAATTGCGCCGACTTGCCCGATGCCCCGATGAACAGCAGCACCCCCAGAAGATTGGCGGCGTTCCAGTCGGTCCACAGGAAATGCAGGTTGGTCTTTGACAGCTCCTCGACATTGGCAAAGACATCGTCAAAACGGATGCTGTCGGTCAGGTAGAACAGGCCAAAGATCCCCAGCGCAAAGCCGAAGTCGCCGACCCGGTTGACCACGAACGCCTTGATGGCGGCGGCATTGGCGCTTGCCTTGCGATAGTAAAAGCCGATCAGCAGATACGAGGCGACCCCCACCCCCTCCCAGCCAAAGAACATCTGCACAAGGTTGTCGGCGGTGACCAGCGCCAGCATCGCAAAGGTAAAGAACGACAGATAGGCGAAAAAGCGGGCGCGGTAAGGCTCGTCATGGCCCCAGTTCTCGTCATGCGCCATGTAGCCAACGCTATAAAGATGCACCAGCGCTGAAACGGTCGTGACCACCACCAGCATGATCGCCGTCAACCGGTCCAGCCTTATGCCCCAGTCGGTCGACAACAAACCGCTCTCGATCCAGCGCAGCAACGTGATGTGCTGAGTTGGCCCGTCAAAGGTCAGAAACACATACCAGCTCAGGACAGCCGCCAGAAACAACAGCCCCGTCGAGATGGCCTGCGCGACTTTCTCGCCCAGAAGGGTCCAGAAGAAACCGCAGATCAGCGCACCGACCAGCGGCGCCAGCAGAATGATCGTCGTCATGTCTTCAGCCCTTCATCACATTCGCATCTTCAACTTCGATGGTGCCGCGGGTGCGGAAGAACACCACAAGGATCGCCAGACCAATCGCGGCCTCGGCAGCCGCGACCGTCAGCACGAACATGGTGAACACCTGCCCGACCAGATCGCCCGACATCGACGAAAAGGCGACGAAGTTGATGTTGACCGCCAGCAGCATGAGCTCGATCGACATCAGGATGACGATGACATTCTTCCGGTTCAGAAAGATGCCAAAGATCCCGATGACGAACAGCGCCGCCGCCACAATCAGGTAATGTTCCAGTCCCACCATCATCGTCCCTCCGGGTCTTGGCCCGTTTCATTCCGTAGGGTGCGCATTCATTGCGCACCTTTTTTCGACCCGATTACATCGTCTCGGGATAATACAACTGGCAGCCGCAATCGGCCCGCATGGCTTTTTCGGAGTATTTTTCCGGCAATTGCCCTGCGGTCACCTCAAAGCCCTGGTTCTTTGACGACTGGGCGAACAATGCCTCGTTGGCCAGTTTATTGGCCTTGCGCAGGCTTTCCACCCAAGCGAACATGTCACCCTGCGGCGGCAGGCCCTTAGAGCTGTCGGTCAGCAGATACGCGACGTTCAATTGCACCAGTTTCCGCGTGGCGCAGTTCACCAGCGTAAAGCGCTCTTTGGTGCCCGATGCGTCAACATCCTCGGTCTGAAAGCCGACATAGCCCGCGCCTTCATTGGTCGCCGGATATTCCTTGTGCGCGCCAAAAGTGTTCTTCGCCTCGGACCCGCAGGCTTTCAGTCTGGATACGGTCTGTTCCTCCGCAAACGCAACTGGCCCGCAAAGCGACGCGATCAGGGCGGACAGCAGGATCTTCTTGAACATGTTCAGCACTCCCCTACCAATGAACCCTTACAACCCCTGCCCCGGCTTGACATCGACCAGCTCCATCGCCTTGGCCGGGTCGCGCCACATCTGGTGCAGCACGTTTTGGCGCTTGATGTCCTTCCTGTGCCGCAGGGTCAGCACGATGGCGCCGATCATGGCAACCAGCAGGATCAGACCCGAAAGCTGGAACAAAAGCAGGTACTTGTCATAGATCAGCATGCCCAGCGCCTTGGTGTTCTCGACTTGCGCCGGATCAGGCGTCAAATCGCTGCGCAGCCCCATCGCGCCATCGGCCTGCACCCATGCGCCGACACCCAGTGCCAGCTGCATCAACACCACGACCCCGACCAGCAGGCCCAGCGGCATGTATTTCGCCATCTCACCCTTCAGCTCGGCAAAGTCGATGTCCAGCATCATGACGACGAACAGGAACAGCACGGCGACGGCGCCGACATAGACGATGATCAGCAGCATCGCGACAAACTCGGCCCCCAGCAGCACGAAAAGCCCGGCCGAGGACAGGAAGGCCAATATCAGCCACAGCACCGAATGGACCGGATTGCGGCTCAGCGTCACCATCAGGGCGGCGGCCACTGTCACGGTGGAAAAGGCGTAAAAGGCCAGATCAGCGACACTCATGCCGGTTTCTCCTCGGTTTCCGCGAAAACCGCCTGAGCGATCTCAAGCGCTTTTTGCATGGCGGGCATCCCGCCGAACATCGACATCTGCCAGATCACTTCCGCGATCTCGCGCTGTGTGGCCCCGGCGGCCAGCGCATTCTGCACCGTCAGCCGCATCTGCGGCTCGCCAACCGGCCCAAGCACGGTCAGCGCCGCGACGGTCACCAGAAAGCGGGTGCGGGCGTCCAGCCCCTCGGGGTTGAAGGTCTTGCCAAAGAACGTCTCCAGCATGTCCTTGGACATCGCCGGGAACAGCTTCTCGAACGCCTTGGGGTCAACTCCAGAAAATGCGGGCCCGGCCATCGAAGGCGCGAACGCCTTGGCCATTTCCTGACCCTGCTCCATCATCTTCTTGAACATGTTGGCGAAATCTTCGGTCATCAGCGGTATGGTGCATCCATTTCCAGATTGCGGGCTATTTCGGCTTCCCAGCGGTCGCCGTTTTCCAGCAGCTTGGCCTTGTCGTAGAACAGCTCTTCCCGCGTCTCGGTGGCGAATTCGAAATTCGGGCCCTCGACAATCGCATCCACCGGGCAGGCCTCCTGGCAAAAGCCGCAATAGATGCATTTGGTCATGTCGATGTCATAGCGGGTGGTGCGGCGGCTGCCGTCGTCGCGCGGTTCCGCGTCGATGGTGATCGCCTGAGCCGGACAGATCGCCTCACACAGCTTGCAGGCAATGCAGCGCTCCTCGCCATTGGCATAGCGGCGCAAGGCATGCTCACCGCGAAAGCGCGGGCTCAGCGGCCCCTTTTCATGGGGATAGTTCAGCGTGGCCTTGGGCGCGAAGAAATACTTCATCCCCAGCCCGAACCCCTTGATGAAGTCCCAAAGCAGGAAGTATTTGACCGCCCGCCCGTAATCCGTGGTCTGTACCGGTCCCATCCTCAGCCCCCAATCGCCCAGCGCGCCCAAAAGCCGCCGAACACCCCGAATTTCGCCAGAAACGCCACCAGAACGACCCAACCCAGACTCATCGGCAGGAACACCTTCCAGCCGATCCGCATCAGCTGGTCATAGCGGTAGCGCGGCACGATCGCCTTCACCATGGCGAACATGAAGAAGAAGAACCACATCTTGGCGATCATCCACAGCACGCCGTCCGGCAGGCCGGGGATGGGCGAGAGCCATCCGCCAAAGAACAGCAGCGACATCAACGCGCACATCAGGAAAATCGCGATGTATTCGCCCGCCATGAACAGAAGGTAGGGCGTGGACGAATATTCGACCATGAAGCCCGCAACCAGTTCCGATTCCGCTTCGGGCAGATCGAACGGCGGCCGGTTGGTTTCCGCCAGTGCGGACACAAAGAACAGCACCACCATCGGCAGATGCGGCAACCAGTACCAGTTGAGCAGCCCCAGACTGCCGCGCTGCGCCTCGACAATCGCCGAGAAACTCATCGAGCCGGTCGACAGGATGATCCCGATGATGATCAGGCCCAGCGACACCTCATACGAGATCATCTGCGCGGCCGACCTGAGCGACCCCAGAAACGGGTATTTCGAGTTCGACGCCCAGCCGCCCATGATCACGCCGTAAACCTCCAGCGAGGAGGCCGCGAAAACGAACAGGATCGCCACATTGATGTCGGCCAGCACCCAGCCCTGATTGAACGGGATCACGGCCCAGGCAAGGATCGCCAGCACGAACGACACCATCGGCGCGAGGAAGAACACCGGACGGTCCGCACCGGCGGGCACGATGATTTCCTTCAGGATGAATTTCAGCGCGTCGGCCACCGATTGCAGCAAGCCCCACGGTCCCACGACGTTCGGACCCCGGCGCATCTGGACCGCGGCCCAGATCTTGCGGTCGCCATAGACAAGGAACAGAAGGCTGATCATCACGAAACCGACGATCAACAGGCTTTGCACGGCCATCAGAACCGCCGTCCCCAGCCCGGTTTGAAAGAACTCAGTCATTCGTCGCCCTCATCCTGTCCGACTTGAACCGCCCCACTCAGACGGTTGGTATTCCCAAAGAACCGCAGTTGCGCACCGTGACCTCTGCGTCGATTGTCCGCAGTCCGTTCGGCAAGGCCTCCGAGATGGTGTAAACCGCATCTCCGCGCCAAGTTCCACCGCTTTCCGCGATATTTGTGCGCAAGTGTCGCGCAAAACCGAAACCGCGGATCAGCGTGTATTGCGCCGCCGCACATTCGGCATAGTTCGAGACGTCCTGCTTGTTGCGCGCGCCCGTCATGGCGACGTTGAACTGCACCAGATCGCCGTCCAGCAGCGTGGTTTCAATGCCAAGATAGGTCGGCTTGAAATCGGGGTCCTCGACCATGGCCAGCAGGTCCGGCTCCTCGGGGCCCTGCGCCGCACAAGCCGACAGTGCCGCCAAGGCAACTGTCAGACCGGCAAGGATCGGGCCGCTGAAGGTCATTCCGCCGCAAGCTTCATCTTGGCGCGGTCCGCCTCCAGCGCCGCAAGCTCGCCCATCACCTTGGAGGCGCGGGCGACCGGGTTGGTCAGATAGAAGCTGTTGACGGCGTTGCGGAAATCCGCGCGCGCCATGTCCCGGACCGGCAGCGCGGCCCAGGAATTCTCGGCCACCGCGTCGATCTGACCCAGATGCGGCACCTCTGCCACGATCCGCCCACGCAGGGCCGCCTGCGTGTCCCAAGGCAGGGTCGCCCCAAGCTCTGCCGACAGCGCTCGCAGGATCGCCCAGTTTTCCTTGGCCTCGCCCGGCGCAAACCCGGCGCGCAAGGCAAGCTGCGGCCGTCCCTCGGTGTTGACGAACAGGCCGCCCTCCTCGGTATATGCGGCACCCGGCAGAATGATGTCGGCCCGGTTGGCCCCGCGGTCGCCATGGCTGCCCTGATAGATCACAAAGGGGCCGGGGGCGATGTCAACCTCGTCCGCGCCAAGGTTGTAGATCACCTCGGCCCCCTCGGTCGCGGCCGCCAGACCACCCTCGGTCACCGCACCCACATCCATGGCCCCCACACGCGCGGCGGCGGTGTGCAGGATCAACA
>JANMCI010000315.1:0-4904 GCA_031361245.1 Rhodobacterales bacterium | reverse complement strand
CGGGCGGATCGTCGCCGGGGTCGGGGCGGGGCTGATGGCGCTGGTCTCGGTCGCGGGCGCGCTCTTGCTGATCTCGCGCATGGGGGGGATTGCCCGGATCTTCGAGCGCACCAAGGGTCACACGGCCGGACGGGTGCACGCCACCCTGTCACGGCTGGCGGTCCTGCCGTTTCTGCTGTCGGCGGTGACCGGGGTCTACATCGTTCTGACCGAATTCAACGTGATCGCGGTGACGCCGGCCCAGTCGCAGGCCTATCCCGCCAGTGCAGACCATACCGGCCCGGCCGTCAGCCCCGGCACGCTTGCGGCCCTTGCCGCCGTGCCTCTGGCTGATCTGCGCGACTTGCAGTTTCCCTATCCCGACGACCCCACCGATGTCTTTACCCTCAAGACCGATGCAGGCCTGACGCTGGTCGATCAGTTCTCGGGCGCCGTGCTGGAACAGCTCCCCGCCACCCCGTCCGAGCGGGTCTATGCGTGGCTCTACGCGCTCCATACCGGCGAGGGGATGGCATGGATGGGCGCGGTTCTCGGTCTTGCGGCCCTGCTCGCCCCTGTCATAGGCGCGCTTGGCGTTGCGGTCTGGCTGCGCCGCCGCAAGGCCGGGCAGGCCGGTGTCGCCCACAATGCCCCCGCCCACAGCGCCGAAGTCGTGATCCTTGTCGGGTCGGAAAGCGGCTCCACCTGGGGCTTTGCCCGCGTGCTGCACAGCCAGCTGACCGCCGCCGGAAAATCAGTCCACCTTGCCCCGATGAGCGCCTTTCGCCCGCGCTATGACAAGGCCGGACAGGTGTTCTTCCTTGCCGCGACCTATGGCAACGGCCATGCGCCCGACAGTGCCTCGGGCCTGATCAGGGCGATGCGCGACACGCCCGACATCCCGCGCTGGTCCTCGGCCGTGCTGGGCTTTGGCGACCGCGCCTTTGCGCAATATTGCCAGTTCGCCAAGGACATCGACGCCACCCTGCAAGACCGGGGCTGGCCGCGCCTGATGCCCGCCACCTTCATCAACCGCCAATCCACCCAGGCTTTCGCCAACTGGGGCACCGCCCTCGGCGCCGTTCTGGGCCACGACCTTGCCCTGTCGCATGAGGTCGAGGTTCCCCCGACCCGCAGCCTGACCGTGACCCGCAAGACCGTCTATGGCACCGAGGTGCAGACCCCCACCGTCGTTCTGCGCCTGCGCGATGACGGCGCCGACGACCGCCCGCTCCTGCCGCGGCTCTTGTCGCGCCTTGCAGGCACCGCGCGCTACTCCCCGACCGATCTGCTGGGCGTCCTGCCGCCGGACGGCAAGATCCCGCGCTTTTACTCGGTCGCCTCCGCCGCCTCCGCTACCGAGGTCGAGATCTGTGTGCGCAAACAGACCGGAGGAGAGTGTTCGTCCTATCTGTGCAATCTCGAGGTCGGCGACCGGGTGCAGGCCTTTGCCCGGCCCAACCCGGAGTTTTCGCTGCCCATGGGCCGCAAGCCGGTGATCATGGTGTCGGCCGGAACCGGCATCGCGCCGTTCATCAGCCTGATCCGGTCCAACCGCCGCCTGCGCCCGTTCCATCTGTTCTGGGGCGGACGCTCGCCCGACAGCGATTTCCTTTATGGGCCAGAGTTGCAGGATACCCTTGGCGGACAGCAGCTTGCCACCCTGACCACCGCCTTCAGTCGGGTGCGCGATCCGTCCTACGTCCAGCACCGCGTGGCGTCGCAGGCTCCGCGTCTGGCCGATCTGATCAGGCACGGGGCCAGCGTCATGGTCTGCGGCGGCGATGCGATGGCCCGCGCGGTCCGCGACGAGTTCGACGTCCTCCTCGCCCCGCTGGGCCAGTCCGTCCTTGGGCTCAAGCAGCGCGGCCGCTATCTTGAGGACATCTTCTGATCCCATGTTCAGCTTCCTGAAACCCCGGCGCAAGGCGCCCCTGCCTCCACCGCAAGACAAGCGGCTGCACCGCATCATCGGCCCCACCATGGGGACCGAGTTCCGCGTGACCTTTGCCGCGCCCGATCTTGACGAAACCGCCCTTGACGAAACCGACCTTGCGGGCCGGCTTTTCCGGGCCGTGGACGCGGTGGATCAGGCCATGTCGACGTGGAAGCCCGCCTCTGCCCTGTCGCAGTTCAACCGCGCGCACCTGGACAAATGGGTCGCCGTCCCCGCCGATCTGGCCCGTGTCGTGGGGGCGGGTCTTGGGGTCAGCGCCGCCTCGCAAGGGGCCTTTGACATGACCCTTGGCCTCGCCGTCAACGCCTGGGGCTTTGGCCCCGATCCCGCAGCCAGCCTGCCCGACGGCCCCCAACCCCTTGGCCAATACCGCGCCCTGTCCGCCCGTCTGGACCCGCCCACGCTGCGCAAGTCCGCCGCCTTTCTTCTGGATCTTTCGGGCATCGCCAAGGGTTTTGGCACCGACGAGCTTGCCCGCGTGCTCGAGGCCGAGGGCATCACCGATTACCTTGTCGAGATCGACGGCGAGCTCCGCGCCCGGGGCCGCAAACCCGGTCTGGACGGCTTGTGGACCGTGGCCGTCGAGGCCCCGGCCCGCGACCGCCACGAGGCATGGGACGTTGTGACGCTGAAGGATTGCGCATTGGCCACCTCGGGCGACTACCGCCATTTCATTGAAACCGAAGGCAAGTTTTACGCCCATACCATCGACGGACGCACCGGCTGGCCGGCCCGTCACGCACTCGCCGCTGTCACCGTGCGTCACGAAAGTTGCATGCTGGCCGATGCCTGGGCCTCCGCCCTGCTGGTCCTTGGCCCCTCCGACGGCCCAGCGGTGGCCGAGGCGCAAAATCTCGCCGCCCTGTTCCTGATCCGCGATGGCGGGGCGATCACCGAGAAACGCTCAAGCCGGTTTGCGCAGACCTGACAGGCTTGCATGCAAGCGTCAGCGCCTCCGCCACTGCGTCTGACGTGACCTGCCCACCCCTGACAGCGACGTGCCCTTGTTCGCCAGTTGACCACAGACGGAAAAAGGGCAGCCCCTTTCGGAACTGCCCCTTTGCGCCTCATGCACCGGTGCGGGCCGGTTCAGACCGGGTTGTCGCCGCGGATGGTGACCTGCATGATCCCCTTGACCGGCGTCGGCCATTTCAGGTTCACCAGATTGCTGCTGGCACCCTGCTCGACCTGAACATAGGGCGAGACCCATTGCGGGGCGTTCGCCGCGTTGGTGATCGCGCCTTCCGCCACCAGCCCCGTCACATTCCGGGCAAATCCGCCGAACGGCATATAGGCCGCGCCATCGACACTCCACGTGTCCGCCGCGGTGTTCTGCGTGTGCTGGATCAGCAGCGGGCTTGCGGTGGCCTGTGTTACGGCGTTGAAGGTGTTGCCCTCGAACATGACGTTGCGGAAGCTGTTGAATTGCAGCGTGGCATAGGTCGTGTCGACCATTTCCACCCGGTCGATCGTGGCGCCGGTCGCGCGGAACGTGTTGTTGGTCACGATGAAGCCGTTCAGCGAATGGCCCGGCCCGCGCGGCGTGATGACCAGCCAGCGGAACCACGGTGCCACGTTCGACGCCATGAACACGTTGCCGGTGATCGACAGACCGCCAAAGGTGTACTCGTTGCTGTAATCGGGCTGATCGTCGTGCTCGTTGGTCAGCTCGATAAAGCAGTTGTCGATATAGTTGCCGGTCAAAAAGCTTTTCACATTGGTCTGGGTAAATACCAGCCCGGCCCGGCGCACCCCCGCCGTTTCATTGTCGCCGCCAAAGAAGTGGTTGCCCAGCAGGATGTGGCCCGTGCCATTCATGATGCCGAAATGGGCAAAACGGTTGGAGCGGTTCAGCCGGATCTTGGCATCATTGGCATTGACGTTGAACGCGATGGTCGTGCGGTTCTGCGCGGCAAGGGTCTGCTCGTTCGACAGGAACTGGCAGCTGTCGATCTGCAGGTCCTGACAGCCGCGCCCCGGCGAGGTGATGCCACGGTCCTTCGGCCGGTTGATCACGCATTCGGCCACCCGGAACACCTCGCCGTCAGTTGCCAGCATCACCGTGCTGGACAGACCCGCGTTGAGAAACTCGATATTGCTCAGCTCGAACTTTGACAGCGCCGCAAAGCCCGAGAAGTCGAGCATGTATTTGTAGCGCTCAAAGGTGAAGGTCCGCGTGCCGGCGGCGGCCCACAAAGGCTGGCTCAACTCGACCGTGCCGGCGCTGATGTTCTTGGCGGTGACATAGATCTCGCGCCCGACCCCGGTGCCGCTGATCCGCGCGCCAACCGGCACGTTGGTCACGTTGACCACCCCGGTCAGCCGCGCGGGTTGTGCGGTCGAATAGGTGGCGACCGAAGTCACCGTCTGGGTGTTCCACGCGGTCGAGGTGATCGCCTGCAACTGGCCGTTGCGGATTGCCCGGCGCTCGGCAAAGGTGGTGATGCCGGCCAGCGCCGCCACGTCGATCGGGGCGTCAAGCTCGACCTTGCGGCCGGCCAGATCCAGTTCGACATGGTCGGAATAGAAAAACAGCGCCTGCAGCGCCCGCTTGAATCCGGCCAACTCTCCGCCAAACGCCGCCGAATAGGTCGGCAGATCGAAATTGCGCCGCAGGATCAGCCGCAGATTGTCGGCCATCGCCATGGTGCCCTCGAACTGCACCGGGTTTTCAAAGGTCATCGAGCCGGTCAGCTTGTAGCTGCCCTGTGGCACCAGCACGATCTTGCCCGCCGCCGCATCGTCCGCCGCGTTGAACGCCGCCAGATCGTCGGCCACTCCGTCGCCGATGGCGCCATAGTCGCGGACATCGACCCAGTTGAACCGGGTGGACAGAAAGACGTCCGACGCGTCCTCGATCACGATGTCCTCGATCCGGACAACCCCGCTGGTCGGGCCGGTCAGGTCAAGCCCGATATGGCCGTTGACCGGGGCAAGGCCCCAGACCATGTCCACGCCCTGCCGGTTG
>JANMCI010000265.1:0-10524 GCA_031361245.1 Rhodobacterales bacterium | reverse complement strand
TGCTCATCGGTCGCCTGCCGCGTTATGCGCTTGAGGCCGTGTGCTATGGCGGCTTCATTCTAATGGTGCTGATCATGGTCGTCACCGACAGCGCGGCCATGCAGAACGCGCTGCCGACCTTCGGCCTGATCGGCATGGCCGCCATGAAGCTGTTTCCGGCCCTGCAGGCCATCTACTCCAACCTGACCTCGATGCGCTATTCGGCCCAGTCGCTGGAAAAGCTGCACCACGCGGTCACATCGCTGGCCGATCCCGCGCCGCAGGACACCAGCTTTCCGGCCCTGCAGCTTGACCATGCGCTGGAACTTCGGGACCTGAGCTTCAGCTATCCCGGCGCAGAGTCCCCTTCGCTCTCCGGTCTTTCGTTGACCATTCCGGCCCGCACCACCATCGGGATCGTCGGCGGCACCGGGGCGGGCAAGACCACCCTGATCGATCTTGTGCTTGGCTTGCTGCGCCCGGACAGTGGCGAGATTCTGGTCGACGGACAGGTCGTCAGCGACCAGCGCGTCCGCTCCTGGCAAAAGAGCCTCGGCTACGTCCCGCAGGCAATCTTTCTGTCCGATGACACCGTGGCCGCCAACATCGCCTTCGGGATCGACAAGGAGCACATCGACGATGCCGCCGTCGAACGCGCCGCAAAGATCGCCAACCTGCATGACTTCGTGACGGAGGAGCTGCCGCAATCCTACGACACGATGGTTGGGGAGCGTGGGGTCCGTCTGTCTGGCGGTCAGCGCCAGCGGATCGGAATCGCCCGGGCGCTCTATCACAACCCCGAAGTGCTGATTCTTGACGAGGCGACGTCAGCCCTCGACAATTTGACGGAAAAAGCGGTCATGGAGGCCGTCCATAACCTCGGTCGCGCCAAGACGATCATCATGATCGCGCACCGTCTGACCACCGTCAAAAACTGCGATATCATCTACCTTTTGAAGCGGGGAAAGGTAGAGGCGCAGGGAACTTATGACCAGTTGATCGCCGAAAACGCATCGTTTCGGAAATTGGCCCAAGTGTAACCTTTCTGGCGGAATTGTGCCTACAATTCAATCAAGGCCAAGTCTTCGCCATATTTTCGGGTAAACATCCCCCCTGACGGCGCTTGGCTAGGCAGACATCTCTGTCCTTCCCGAGCGGCGAAAACAGAACAACAAAGTTGGGGACAGGACAATGTTGAGAAACTGGATCGCGGCGCTCGTGATCACTCTGATCGGCGCAACGCAACCCGTAGGGGCAGCAACTTTCTACGTGGCACCGCTTGGGGCGGCCATTTCCGGGACGCCAAACGGGACATTGGCAAGCCCGTGGCCGTCAAGCGATGTCGCCTTTGCCAGCGGCAGGATCGCTGCCGGTGACACGGTTCTTCTGATGGACGGCAAACACGGCTCGCTGAATGTGCAGCAGTCCTTCAGTTCGACCGTCACGGTCATGTCGCAGAATGCCCGGATGGCGCATGTCGAGAACATCTATGTGGGTGGGACGGCCCGCAATGTGATCATCAAGAACTTCAAGGTGTGGCCAAGCAGTGCGGCTACCCGCGTCGCCAATCTGGTGGCGGCAACTGCCACGGCATCGGACATCCAGTTCGTAAATCTCGATGTGCGCTCCGGGCAGGACGCCTACAGCTACGAATCCTGGAGCGCTGCCGACTGGATCGCGCGTCGCACGAATGGCGCAAGTCTGGCCGGACCTCGCATTCAGATCCGCCAAAGCAACTTCACCGGCATCACCTTCGGCATCATTCTGACCTCGAACGATGGCGTGGCCGCAGGCAACACCATCGACGGTTTCAGCGCAGACGCGCTGCGGGGCGCTGGTGAGCGCACCACCTTCCGCGACAACTACGCCCAGAATTGTGTTCTGGTCGATGAAAACCACGCCGACGGCTTCCAGTCCTATACACCGACCGTGGTCTATGGCCTGACGCTGGTGCGCAATACCATCATCGAATGGACCCTTGCGCCGTCGCATCCGCTGCGTTGCGGCCTGCAAGGCATCGGTATCTTCGATGGCGAGCACCACAACATCACGATCAACGACAACGTCATCGCAACTCGCATGGGCCATGGAATCACGGTCTATGGCGCGCACAATGCCAAGATCTTCAACAACACTGTCGTGAACATCGACGGGATTCAGCCGGGCTATCCGTGGATCGGGATCTATCCGTCGAAAGCCGGGGTTCCGTCGGCTGACGTCGTGGTGGCAAACAACCTCGCGATGGGTTTCTACGGTGGCAATGACGCGGCGAACCGGGTCAAGTTCACCAACAACCGGATTATCCGCGATGTTTCGAACGTTTTCCCGAACTGGAAGAACTTCAACTACCAGCTTCCGAAAACCAGCCGTTACGTCGACATTGCCGATCCGACCTATGCGACGGCTCTGGATGTGTTGCGTCGTCCGCGCCCGGTCGG
This sequence comes from Rhodobacterales bacterium, assembly GCA_031361245.1. Lineage (GTDB taxonomy): Bacteria > Pseudomonadota > Alphaproteobacteria > Rhodobacterales > Rhodobacteraceae > Stagnihabitans. The sequence continues at coordinate 8,107 of JANMCI010000265.1, read as the reverse complement.
AAATGGCCCCGACCTTGGCGCGTTTGAGGCGGGCAGCACGGCCTCCACGTCCCTGCCCAAGTTGGTATTGCCGCCACCGCCGCCGATTACGGCCACCAACTGACGCCGATCGGCAGTAAATTGCGAGAACGCGGGGTGCAGACTCCGCGTTTTCGCTCATTCAGGGCCGTGCTGCAGAATTTTTCTCGACGGAAAGATTAACGCGTCGTATCACATTTTCCATAATAAGAAGACGACGATGGCCCTGCCCGGACTTGTTTCGGAACAGGGTTGACGTGTGGGACAGACAGACTTCGGGACCTCGAACAGCTTCGGCTGTCTTCAAACTGTCTGAAAGGTCAAAGGCGGGGCTTTCCGGTCTTGTGTGTCTTTTGTGTGCACTCTGGTTGCAATCGTAAGTTGTAAAGTATCACTTAACACTTCTTTAACGGACTGCATCTAACTGTGGTGTGTGCAGTTGGGGAGGATACCGCCAATCGACCTACGAATGGCCACATTTTCGCCCCATTGTTGCGGTGCGATGGTCAATACGTACAGGACTGTGTTGGTGGTTTGACGGGAGAGAATTAATGAAGATTGTTGGCATACTTATCTTGAGCTTGGTGGCCGGACTTCTGGCCGCAGGCGTCAGCTTCGGGACTGGTGGCTCGCTTTGGGCAGCGCTCATCAACTACCTTGCCGTGGGAATGGCCGCGACCATCCTGGGCCTGGCGGTGGTGATCTGGCGCGCCTGGGAAGCTGAGCGTCCGAATTCGGGTATGGCCCTCAACAGCGCGGCATCGGCCAGCAAGTAAGCTTGGCGAACCAGGCCCGGTCGGTTCGGCTGCAAGTCCTGCAGCGCAGGTCGTGGAATACAAAAGGGGCGGTCCCGCAGGGCCGCCCCTCTTGTTTTCTCGGGAAAGGCTTCAGGCTGCTTTGCGCTTGCGGTTCAACAGGGCAAGGCCCGCCAGACCGGCCAGCAACAACCCACCGGCCGCAGGCAGCGGAACAGGGGCAACGGAAATCGTGCCGCCAGCATCATAGCTGCTTCCGCCGTCCAGACCAACGCCGGCCCATTTCACGGCAAAGTCGCTGAAGGTCAGCGTGTCGACAAGACCCGTGGTCAGGGTGAACCCGATGCGGTCCTGCTGCGCAGGGTCCATGTCCTGTTCATTGGCGGCGGCACAGTTGTTGCCATCGAACACGCAAAGCTCGGTCGTCCCAAAGCCCGGGATCGAGCCGGGCCCACCGGCCCAATTGATGCCGTCGGCGTTCGCGTCCCATACGCCGGACAGGGTCGCGTCCGGGTCGGTCGCAAAACCCATGGCGGTCAGGAAACCGCCCGCGCTGAGAAAGCTGTTGTTGCGAAGGACCAGTCCGATGTCCCAGAACGTCTCACTGCCAACGACCGTGACGGCCTGCAGCGTGAATATCGCCCGCGCCTGCAGGGTGACACCGGGGTTTCCGCCGTTGCAGGGCAAGGCGGCCGAACAAATGAAATTCACCGTCCAGCTGAAGGCCGTGTCGGCTGCCGTGACCGTAGCCGTGCCCGGGGTGACGGTTGCGGCCGAAACCCCAGAAAGCCCGGAACCAAAGGTTCCAAGCGCCAATGTCGCCGCCAGAACAACCGACTTGATGCAACTCTTCATAGGTCCACTCCAAGGAATACAAACCATTACTTTCAGGCTACTTGGAAAATAACACGAAGAAAACACATTGCTGCCATTTTATTCAAAATACCCGCTGGGCGGGAGCTTCGTTGCTGATCCGGGATCAATGACGGGCAAACGACCAGACCGTGCCTTGTCAGGAAACGGTCGCACATCCTCACCCAAAGGCCATCAGCGCGCTTGACCCGCAGCCTCGAATCAATCGCGGGCAAGACCCCTGGCCGAATGCAACAAGGGCGGCCTGATGGCCGCCCTTGTTCAAGAAAGTCGTGGAGAAGATCAGGTCGATTTTTGCTTGCGCCGAAGGAGAAGAAGCCCGCCCAAGCCAGCCAGCAGCAAACCGCCAGCGGCCGGCAGCGGAACCGGGGCCGGGGGCTGTTCGCCGATGGTGCCGCCGAACTCGAAGCTGCCGCCATCCAGACCAGCGCCTGCAACCTTGACTGCAAAGTTGTCAAAGGTCAGCGAGGCGCCCGTTCCCAGGGTCGTCAGAACAAAGTTCATCGTGTCCGAAACACCCTGCGTCATCGAATGGTTGCCCGCAGCAGAGCAGTTGGCCCCATCCCAGACGCAAAGCTCGGTGCCGAAGCCCGGGATTGCGCCGGTGCCGCCAGCAAAGACGATGCCGTCAGCGTTGCTGTCGGTAACCGAACCCATCGCCGCGTCCGGATCGGTGGCAAAGCCCATCGCCGTCAGAAAGCCCGCAACGGTCGAGTTGTTGGAAACGACAAGGTTGATGCCCCACACCACATCGGTGGCCGAGGTCACAACCGATGTCAGCGTGAACACCGCCTGCGCCGACAGGGTCATGCCGGGATCACCGCCGTTGCACGGCAGGGCCGTCGAGCAGATGAAGTCAACGGTCCAGCTGAACCCCGAGTCTGCCGTCGTCACCGTTGCCGAAGATGTTGTCACTGTTGCAGCACTGGCCGGGGTTGCGATCATCCCCAAGGCCGTCAGTGCAAAACCTGCCGCTAATGCCGTCGATTTAAAAATATTCTTCATGCCTGCACTCCCACACAATGCGCCTCACCCTCAAACTCTATACCATTTCGACAAGAAATGAACACAATGCTGCCATGATTTCCGAAAATACACGTTGGACGGGAAATCCGGGAATGATGTTGCGTTAATCATTTCAAGTTTGCGCCACCAATGCCGATTTCGAAACATAGTTCCCGAAATCTTGCCAGACCTGACCTCAGCCCAGACCAAGGCGCTGGCATCGGCACGGGCGAATCACGTTGTTTGCCCCCCTGATCCGCCCTGAAACTGCGCCTGAAAACCGGTCAGTTGCGCTTTGCGAAACGCCCCAGTCCGGCCCCGGCCAGAAAGCCTCCCAGATGGGTTTGCCACGCCAGCAGACCCCCCGAAATGGCCCACAGAGCGGCGTTCAGCGCCACCAGTCCCAGCACGATCCAGACCCCCCGCCCGCGCCCGCCATGACGCCTCTGACGGTCGCCATCCCAGACCACAAGGATCCCGGCCATCCCAAAGATCGCCCCCGACGCGCCGACCATCGGCGCCGCAGTGACACTCACCATCCCGAACACCAGCGCTCCGGCAACCGAGGTCACGCCGTAAGCCAGAAGGAAATCGCGCGCCCCGATCCGGGTCGCCACGCCAGGCCCCAGAATGGCCAGACTTGCCATGTTGCCGACCAGATGCCCCGGCCCGGAATGCAAGAAGGAATAGGTCACGAACATCGTGACGGGCTGGGCTGCGAAATTTGGCTGCCAATCGTGCAGAAGCCCGGTCCAGAATCCGCCGAACTGATAGGCCAGCGGCCGCCAGACCGGGCTGCCCCACAGGCCCAGATCCGCGCCCAGCAGCACCAGCTCCACCGCCGTATTGACCGCGATCAGCCCGAACACGGCCCTGCGGCCGGATCGCTCGGCAGGGGACGTTTCGCGCACGCCCTAGTCCGGGATATAGCGCGGCAGAACCGGCAAAAGCTCGGCCATCAAGCGCTGAAGCCGCGCATCGGCCTCCGCCTCCGAGCCCACGATGGGCGTCACAAAGCGCACCAGCGCGCCGTCCGTCCGGCCCCGTGTCAGGCTGTCCCACACGACCGTGGCCTTGGCCGCATAGTCATTGGTCATCCGCCGTCCGCGCTGGTCAAACCAGTAATAGACCAGTTGCCGCGAGGTGCCCTTCTGGATCACGGCCCGGTTGACCGAAAAGCTGCCGTTCGCGACACCGGGCAAGGCGACCTCTACCGGGGCGATCTGCGACACTTCCCAGCCGCCCACCGGCAGGCAGACCTCGGGCGAATGGATGCCCACGCCGTCGGTCTGGCTGATATACCAGGCCGAAAAGAAATTGACCGACGTCGCCTCGTCCGGGTGGCGAAAGGTGATGTCGATATAGTCGGTCGCGGCCAGCACAGCCGCCACATCGGGGTCCAGTGCCGAGGATTGCCCGCGCCAGTCGCCGATCGCATGCGGAAACAGCACAAAGCCCTCACGCACCACCACCAGCCGCTCGGGCCGTGGCACCAGCACAAAGGCCGCGCTGATCGCCAGCGACAACAGCGCCGCCACCGCCAACCCGCGCGAGGGCGCCAGCGTCAAGAGCCTGCGCGCCTGTTCGCCAAACCCCTCGGTGTCCAGATCCAGCGTCTCCAGCACCGGCTTGGGATTGCGCGTCATCCGCTGCAGCCCGACCGCGATGAAGAACAGCATCACGATGCAGATGGCAAAGATCACCCAGCCCTCGAAGATGTGCAAAAAGCCTTCCGCCGCCTCCAGGCCATAGGAATTGACCAGCAACCCGATCACCCCGATGCGAACCGAGTTCATCAGCACGGTCAGCGGCCCGGCCATCAGGAACAACGCCACCTTGTGCCACATCGGCCCGCGGTAAAGGATGCCGACCAGATACGAGAACGACAGGATCGGGAACAGATAGCGCAGGCCCGAACAGGCCTCGGCCACCTGCAACTTGTAGACGCCAAGGTCGATGATGTTGCCTTCCAGAAATACCGGAATGCCTGCCAGATCAATGAACCAGACCCCCAGCGAGGACGAGATCAGTTGCAGTGCGATCGTCAGCTTCCAAAAGACGAACTGGGGCAGGGGCAGCATGAAGATCAGATGCAGGACGGGCAATTGGTGACGTTTGCCCTGCTCCCAGCCGAACCCGGTCAGCACCACGCCCGACACCCAGATGATAAAGGCATAGGTCACCACGTCCGGGATCTGCACCAGATTGCCGGCAACGCCGAACAGCAGCGCAAAGGTCAGCACCGCAATCCCCGGAACCCGGTTCGCCGGACTTTGTGGCGGCGGTGGCGGGCTGATCCGCAACTCGCGCAGCAACAGATAGGTCGAAATCAGCGGGATAAGCGGCCCATAGGAATATTCCGGCGTGATCCACGCAGCGCCCAGCGACCGAAAGCCCAGCCAATAGATCGGCAACGAGGCCGCCACCAGCAATCCCAACCACCCCAACCCGGCCAGGTTCACATTCAGGCTGCGGCTTGGCGCCGAGGACAGGGACATGGGACCAACTCGTTTCAAAGGGCCTTGCAGAACGGCGATGAAATCCGGGACGAACATAGGCGAGCGCTCACCCGTTGGCGATAGCTTTCCGGCCACGCCTGCCCGAACTTCTGCGCCCCGCCATGTCAGGACGCGCTTTTGGTCGCAAAGTGGTGCTTTCCGGCTGGGGCAAAGTCGTGCGATAACGCCCGGGCCGGAAATTGACCGCCAATTGCCGACGACCAGACAGCCGCGCCCGACAGTTGAAATCCCGACCCGCCAACCCGATGTGCCACAGGCCCGACCATTTGGAACCGCTCAACCATGCATAAGCCGTATCGCCTTTTTGCCCTGCCCCTGGCCTTTGTGGCTGCCATGTCGCTGTCGGGCTGCAAAACCGACGAGGAAAAGGCGGTGGAGTATTTCCGGTCCGGCCAGACCCTGCTGGCAGCCGGCGACGAGGACCGCGCCCTGGTCGAGTTCCGCAATGTCTTCAAATACGACCCCTTCCATTTTCAGGCGCGCAAGACCTATGCCGATGTCCTCGTCAAGCGCGGCGAGCTGCCCGAGGCGTACAGCCAGTATCTGCGCCTGATCGAACAATATCCCGACACGGCCGATGTCCGCCAGATTCTGGCCGAGATGGCCATTCAGGGCAACAGCTGGGAAGAGGCCGAGCGTCATGGCCGCGCCGCCATTACCCTTGCGCCATCGGTGCCGGGCGTTGTGGCCATCAAACTGGCGCTCGATTACCGCGCCGCCGTTCTGGACCGCGACCAGACCACCCGCGCCCGCATCGCCGCCGAGGCCGGCTCGCTCTTGAAGACCCTGCCCGACAGCGCCATCACCCGCCGCATCGTGATTGATCAGATGGTGGCCGGCCCGGACCCCACTCTGGCGCTGCCGGTGATTGACGACGCGCTGGCCCGCGACCCCGGCTCGCTTGAATACCACATGATGAAGTATCTGCTGCTGGCCCAGACCGATCAGCCCGCCGCCACCGGCGCGCAGCTCAAGCTCATGTTCAGCCGCTTTCCCGACAATACCGAGGTGCGCAGGTCGCTGATCGGCTGGTACATGTCCCAAAAGGACCTCGCCGGCGCCGAGGCCTTTCTGCGCACCCTTGCCGGCGATCTGACCGGCCCGGTGTCCTTTCACCTCGCCGTGGTGCAATTCGTCCAGAACACCCGCGGCGCCGACGCCGGGCGCGCCGAGCTTGCGGCGCTGATCGCGGCCAATGGCGACAGCGAAAACGGCCAGATGTATTCCACCCTCCTCGCCTCGATGGACTATGACGCCGGTCAGAAGGCTCAGGCCATTGCCGTCATTCAGGGCATCGTCGCCACCGCCAAACCCTCCGGGCAGACCCGCAACATCAAGGGCACGCTGGCCAAGATGCTGGACAGCACCGGCAACCGTGTCGGTGCCCGCGCGCTGGTCGAAGAGATCCTCGCCGAAGAGCGGACAAACCCCGCCGCCCTTAAGCTGCGTGCCGGCTGGGCCATCGCCGAGGACAGGATCGGCCCCGCCGTCCTCGATCTGAACACCGCCCTTGAAAAGGCGCCGCGCGATCCGGAAATCTTTACCCTTCTGGCGCTGGCGCAAGAGCGTGACGGCAGCCCAGAGCGGATGGAGGAACTTCTGGCCAAGGCGGTCGAAACCTCTGGCGCGGCCCCGGTCGAATCCCTGCGCTACGCCCGGTTCCAGTCGACCCACGGCAACGCCCGGCTCGCGGAATCCACCCTGACCAACGCCTGGCGCATTGCACCGGACAATGTCGACATCCTGCGCGCCCTTGCCGACCTCTATCTGTCGCAGGGCAAATGGGCCCAGGCCCAGATCGCGGTCGACTTTCTGGCCAAGCTCGACCTGCCCCCCGGTCAGCAAAGCCTCGCCGAACTGCAATCGGCCATCTTCACCGGTCAGGGCCGCACGGACGAGGCGCTGGCGCTGCTTCAGGCCCAGATCGACCGGGGCGAGCGGCCGCAGGCGGCCACCATGGCGGCGGTTCAGACCCATCTGCGCGCCGGTCACCCCGACCTTGCCCGCGCCTTCCTTGACAAGCAGCTGGCCAAGACCCCGCAAGACCGCGACCTGCGCCTGCTGGCCGCCGGCCTCGACGCCCAGAACGGCAAGCTGGACGCCGCCATCGCCACCTACCGCGCCCTGATCGCCGAGGACCCGACCGAAGAACCCCCGGTCCGCCTTTTGCACGGGGTTCTTGCCGCCAGCGGTCAACCGGCCGAGGCGTCCGCGGTTCTGGATGCGGGCCTTGCCGCCCAGCCCGCAACCCGCTCCCTGCGCTGGCTCAAGGCCGGAGAGCTGGAGCGCGACGGCAAGATCGAACAGGCGATTGCCCTTTATGAGGGGCTCTATGCCGAAGACAGCTCTGACATCGTGGTCGCCAACAACCTTGCCTCGCTGATCGCCTCTTTCCACAGCGACGCCGAAAACCTCGCCCGGGCCGAGGCGATTTCGCGCCGCCTGCGCGGGATGGACAATCCGGCCTTTCAGGACACCTACGGCTGGATCGCCTTTCTCAACGGCAATCTCTACGGCGCGGTGGCCCATCTGGAACCCGCAGCGCGCGGCCTGCCCGACGACGCGCTGACCCAGTTCCACCTTGGCATGCTCTATGACGCGATGGGACGCGCCCCCGAGGCCATTGCCCAGTTTGACCGCGCGCTGACCCTTGCTGCCGCGTCCCCCAACCTCGCCGCCCTGCCGCAAATGAAACAGGCGGCCAGCTTGCGCGCCACCCTGCAAGCCAAGCTCGACGCCGCCGCCAAGGCCGCCACTTCACCCTGAACGGTTCAGGTTTTGACCGACAAGGGCATCGGAAACCGAGTTCGAATGAAACGAGAGGCAGCGATTTCAGGGTGCCATTGAAACCTGAACCGCTTCAAGGCGCGCGCCCGAACCGACGATCCGGCAACGCCCCCGCACCCCATGCTATCCTGCCCCGAAACAGGAGACGCC
>JANMCI010000196.1:0-5497 GCA_031361245.1 Rhodobacterales bacterium | reverse complement strand
ACGACGCTATAGCCGCAAAACCACAGCCCGGACCGTCCGCAGGCTTGCCCGCTGGCCTTTGGGCTGCCATTTTGGTCGAGATCATCGGTCAGGGCAGGCAGCATCGCGCGCAGGTCCGGCTTGTACCCGGTGGCAAGGATGACGGCATCGACGGCCAGCGGCGCGCCGCTGACAAAATGCACGGCAGAGGGATCGAACCGCGCGATGCCACCCCGCACAAGGATCGACCCGTTGCGGATGGCGCCAAGGGTTCCGATGTCGATCAGCGGGATGCGCTTGTCCTCGACGATTTGCGTCGTCGGGCCTTTTGACGAGGGGGTCAGACCCAGCTGGGAGATATCCCCCATCCGCAGCCGCGAAATCGTCCCGTTGAGCAGATCGACCAGCTGGGGTGGCAGGTGCCGTTCGGCGATGGCAAAGCTTTGCGCGGGGATGCCGAAGACATCGCGCGGGACCACGTTGACCGGGCCACGGACCGACAGCACCGTCTTGACGCCGGCTTCGGCCAGATCGAGCGCGATCTCGCCGCCGGAATTGCCAAAGCCCACGACAAGAACGCGTTGTCCGGCAAAGGAGCGGGGATTCCGGTAGTTCGACGAATGGCTGACCGGGCCGGCAAAGGCGGCAAGGCCTGGCCAGTCGGCGCGATTTGGAAAGGAGGCAACCCCGGTTGCCACGATGACATGGCGGGCAAGATACCCGGTGTCGCGGGTTTCGACCTGCCAGCAGCTGCCAGTGTGCGTGACCTTGCGGACCTCGGCGCCGAAGACCGGGGCGATCCGGTGATGGCGGGCATAGTCCTCCAGATAGGCGACCACCTGATCCCGCGACGGGTAGGTCGGATAGCTTTGCGGCATCGGCAGCCCGGGCAGGGCGGAGTGGTATTTCGGCGTGTGCAGGTGCAACCGGTCATAGTGGCGCCGCCAGACCGGACCGACGGCGCCGGCTTTCTCGACGACAACGGCGTCAATGCCGCGCATCTTCAGCGCACCCGCGCAGGCCAGCCCCGCCGGGCCTGCGCCAATGATGAGGGTGTTGATGCTGGGCAAGTCCGGTCTCCGGCGAAATAATTGGGGCACGGTGGTTGGAAAAGGAACTGGTGAAAAACGATTGGCAAACGGGAGCGTGGGGGCATCAGATGCGCTTTGAGGCACGTCAAGACAGGGCGGGGAGTGTCAGCTCGATGGTCACGGGAAAGTGGTCGGACGCGGTCAGGATGGCATCGCGAAGCTCGGGCACCGCCATGATCTTGGGGTCGTTGAACGGATGCCATATCCGCCAGACAGGCTTGGTGGCGGCCAGATCGGGGCTGACCATGATGAAGTCGAGGAGCGCTTCAAAATAGGCCTTCTGGGGGGCCAGCCAGAAGCGGGCGGTGGTGGGGTGCAGGCCGATATGCTGGGTCAGTGCCATAAGGGCATGCGGTTCGGTCAGTTGCAGCGGGACAGGGCCGTCCAGACCCATCACCACCTCGACCCCGGACTTGCCAAAGACCCGTTCATACTTGTCGATGCCGGGACCGTCGTTGAAGTCACCCATCACGATCAGGTTTTCGCCTGCCGTCAGATGCTCTTCGGCGCGGCGGCGCAGCCAGTGGCATTCGGCAAGCTGCTTGCGGCGGTTGTCGATGGAGATGCGGCGGAAATCCTCGGGGCTGACCTGACCATGGGGGCCCTTGGACTTGGCGTGAACCCCGATGAGGTGCAGCGTGCGGTCGCCGTCGAGCGCCGTGATCTCCAGCGGGGGTTTGGAGAAGGAGATCGCCTCGTCCACGCCGTCCGCGTTGAAATCATAGCGCAGGATCGTGTCAAAGCGTGGCGCACCGGGGGCACCGTGCGAGTTTGCGGGGGCGCCGCGCGGGTCGTGGCCGACGGTGAGGCGGTCGGGGTCGTAAAGAAAGGCAATTTCCTGTTCGGTGCCGGAGGCAAAGCCGATCATCGCATTGCGCGCGCGCAAGCCGAACTGGCGGGCAAAGGATTGCAGGGCGGTCACGGTGGAGCGGCGGTGCGAGGTGTCGGGCGCCTCGATGATGATGATCCCGTCGGCATCAAGGGCGGTAAAGACGATGCCCAAAGCCTCCAGCTGCATGGCGCGGGTGACCTTGTAGCGGGCCGAAAGCTCATGGTCAAAAAGCAGGCGGCCTGCGTCGTCAAAGAGGGCGTTCATCCATTCGACATTGTAGGTGGCAAGGCGCAGCGGGCGTGGTGACATCACGCGGCCTGCTTGGCCGAGATCGCATCCCAAGCCTCGTTGATGGCCTGCAGGCGGCGTTCGGCAAGTTTCAGCGCCTCGGGCGGCACACCTCGGGCCAGCATGACATCGGGGTGGCTGGACTTGACCGCCTTGCGCCAAGCGGTGCGGATCTGGTCCAGCGGCGCGTTGGGGGGGACACCCAGCACGTCATAGGGGTCACGCGGCGCGCCTTCGACGAAGCGGGCACGCAACTGGTTGAAGCAGCGCTCATCAAGGCCGAAGTGGCGGGCGACCTCGGCCAGGAAGTCGTTCTCGCCGGGGTGATACTGGCCATCGGCCAGCGAGATGTGAAACAGCCCCTCCATCAGGTCGATCAGGATGTCGCGGTCCTTGGGGCGGAACATGGCGCGGATCTTGGCGGCATAGGTATCAAACCCGGCGATGTCCTGCCGGGCAAGATTGAACACGCGGGCGGCGTTGGCCTCTTCGCCGCGGGGGATGGCAAAGACGCGGCGAAAGGCTGCGACCTCGTCTTTCGTGACCTGACCGTCGGCCTTGGCCATCTTGGCGCCAAGGGCGATGACGGCAATGGTGAAGGCGACCGAACGCTCTGGTGGGGAGCTGGCGCGGAACTGGTCCAGCATGGCCGCAAGCCCCTCGCCCTTGGAGAGGGCGGCAAGGGCGTCGGCGATACGGCTCCAGATCGACATGCCACGAGTGTAGCGGAGGGGGCGGAGGGGGGAAAGGGGGGGGGGCGTGGATCGCTCTGCTTGGTCAGCGCAGCAGTTTCTGCATGAGAACAAGGTCGATGAAGCGGTTGAACTTGAAGCCGGCTTGCGCGATGCGGGCGGTTTCGCTGTAGCCAAGGGCCGCGTGAAAGTGCACGGCGGCAGGGTTTTCGGCGCTGATCCCGGCGATCATCTGGTGGGCGCCTTGGGTGCGGGCGTGATCCTCGACCGCGGTCAGCAGGGCGCGGCCAAGGCCTGCGCCGCGCGCGTCGGGGGCAAGGATGACCGTGTGTTCCATGCAGGTCGCGTAGCCGTCGCCGCCGCGAAACTGGCCATAGGTGGCAAAGCCCGTGATCCCGTCGGTTGTGAAGAAGGCGGGCCGGGTGGCTATCATCCGGGCCACGTCATCGGCGGTTTTGGGGATGGCGGTGAAGGTGATGGCCGTCTGGGTGATCCAGGGGTTCCACAGGGCGGCGAGGGCGGGCGCGTCGGCGGCGGTTGCGGGGCGGATCATGTGAGGATGCGGGGGCCGTGGGGGGTTGAGAAGGTGGCGCGCAGGGCCTTGGCCGCACCTTGGACGATGTGAATGCGCGGGTCGGTCAGGGGCAGGGCGGCAACGAGGGCGGCGGCATCGGGATGGGCGATCTCGAACCGGGTCAGGCGGATGTGCGCTTCGGGGAGGGCGGCGGCGGGATGGTGGGGCGGTTCCCACTGGATCAGGGCGGGAAAGGCGCCGTCGAAGGGCAGTTTGCCGGTGGCGGGAACGGCCATTTGCCAGCGGTAATTGCCGCGCGACAGGCTGACGGAAGTGCCGGTGCCGGGTGGGGCGGAGCCGAGGGCGGCGGTGAGGTCGTCGGTGCGCACGACCCAGTTGGTCAGGCGGGGCGGGCCGGAAAAATGGTCGAGATCGAACCAGCGCGGCCAGGCGGGGGCAGGGGCGTCGGGGTCGATGGCGATAACCTCGAGATAGAGGTCACCAAGCCCCAGAAGGCGGTTGTGGGTGGCCATGTGGGGATGCTGGCCACCGCCGGAGAGCGCGACACCGAGGGCCGCCTCGACCGCAGCGACACCTGCGGCAAGCGACAGCGCCGACACCGCGAGGTGGTCGAAGGCCAGCCGCATCAGGCCGGCTCGACGATGCGCGCCTCGGCCCGCATGGCGACGGCAAGCGAGGCAAAGCGGGCACGGGCAACCTCGCCAAAAAGATCGTGGCCGTCGCGGGTGAGGGTCAATTCCAGCTCGCGCTTTTTGGGCGACCATCGCAGGGTGCCCGCCTTGGCCGGGTCGCCCACCGAGAACATTGCGCCAAAGCGCATGGCTTTGCCAAGAATCTCGGCCTCGGCGATCTGGTCGTCGGTGAGCAGGCGAAAGAGCGGCTCCAACCGCGATCCGGCGCGGCTGTTCTTGTAGCGATGCAGCAGGGCGAGACCCAGAAACACCCGTCCGGGATGATCGAGCCCGCCAAGATTGGCGCGGGTGGCGTTGTCAAAGCAGGACTCGGCCCGGTAGTCGGGATGGGCGCGCCATGTCGTGTCATGCAGAAGGCAGGCCGCCTTGATCAGGCGAAGCTTCTCGCGCGGGGCATCCGGGAACAGCGGCGCCAGAAACTCGAACAGCATCTTGCCGGCACCGGGGATCCGGGACGAGGTAAGCTCGGACACGCGGGCGGCCTCGATCAGCGGGTCGCGTTGGCGCAGACGCTCGGGCATCACTTCGTAAAGCAGACCCTCGCGGATGCCATAGGCCGAGACGTCGATCTCGGACGGCTTGAGGATGCCGATCAGTTCGCGCAACACTTCGCAGGCGAGCGGCACCAGTTCCATCCGCTCGACCGAGGTGCCGGTGCGGGCGCGCAGCACCGCAAGGTCAGAGGCGAGAATCCACTGGATCGTGTCCAGAAGACCGTCGGGCGTCATGCGGTATTCGTGAAGCACCGTCAGCGGATAGTTGCGCCGTTCCATGTCAAGGCGCGCGATCACCCGCCATGAGCCGCCGACAAGATAGATGCGCTCGCCGGTCGAGCGGATCTCGGATTGCACGGTTTTCAGGACCTTGATGATGTGGTCCTGCCGCTCTTTCGGCCCGCCCATGATCTGTTGCAGCCGGAACGGACCTAGCGGCGAGGTGGCGCGGCGGGTGACGCGACCGCCACCGATGCGCGCCAGTTCCATCGAGTTGCCGCCGATGTCGCAGACCACGCCCTTGGCGTCGGGCCAGCCGAGAAGCACACCCTGCGCCGACAGCCGCGCCTCTTCGTCGCCATCGACCACCCACAGCTTGAGGCCGGTTTCGCGCAGCACCTCGGCCTGAAACTCCGGGCCATCCTCGGCTTCGCGGGTGGCGGCGGTGGCGACGACGGTCATGGAATTGATGTTCATGCCCTTGGCCAGAAGGGCAAACCGTTTGAGGGCCATAAGGGCGCGGGCGCGGCCAACCGGATTGAGACGCCCGGTTTCGGCAAGACCCTTGCCAAGGCCGCACATGATCTTCTCGTTGTAAAAGTAGGCCGGTGAGCGGGCGGCACCATCGAACACGACCATCCGGACCGAGTTGGAGCCGACATCGACAACGCCGAC
>JANMCI010000546.1:0-6672 GCA_031361245.1 Rhodobacterales bacterium | reverse complement strand
TGATGCTCGCGGTAGTGGCGGGTCACGGTGCCATGCGCCGCCTCGGCCTCGACCGTCTTGCCATCGGGGGTCATCAGGACCGATGTCATCAGGCCCAGTGAGCCAAAGCCCTGTGCCACGGTGTCGGATTGCACATCGCCGTCATAGTTCTTGCACGCCCAGACATAGCCGCCCGACCATTTCATCGCCGAGGCCACCATGTCGTCGATCAGGCGGTGCTCGTAGGTGATGCCCTTGGCCTTGAACTGATCGGCGAATTCGGCGTCGTAGATCTGCTGGAAGAGGTCCTTAAAGCGGCCGTCATAGGCTTTGAGGATGGTGTTCTTGGTGGACAGGTAGACCGGCCAGCCGAGGTTCAGGCCATAGTTCAGCGACGCGCGGGCAAAGTCGATGATGCTGTCATCAAGGTTGTACATGCCCATGTAGACGCCTGACGAGGGGGCGGAATAGACGTCCTTCTCAATCACGGTGCCATCGTCGCCGACGAATTTCATCGTCAGCTTGCCAGCGCCCGGAAAGCGGAAATCGGTGGCGCGGTACTGGTCGCCAAAGGCGTGGCGTCCGACCACGATGGGTTTGGTCCAGCCCGGCACAAGGCGGGGCACGTTCTTGCAGATGATCGGCTGGCGGAAGATCACACCGCCCAGAATGTTGCGGATCGTGCCGTTGGGCGACTTCCACATCTGTTTCAGGCCAAACTCCTCGACCCGCTGCTCATCCGGCGTGATGGTCGCGCATTTGACGCCCACGCCGTATTTCTTGATCGCCTCGGCGCTGTCGACGGTGATCTGGTCGTTGGTTGCGTCGCGGACCTGAATGGAGAGGTCGTAATATTTCAGGTCGATGTCGAGATAGGGCAGGATCAGCTTTTGCTTGATGAAATCCCAGATGATCCGGGTCATCTCGTCGCCGTCGAGTTCAACAACGGGGTTTGCAACCTTGATTTTGGTCATGACCGGCCCTCTGAGGTGAATAACTTTTCGGCTGTTTAGGTTAAAAGCAGGTGAAAGGGAAGTCGGTATGCGATGGTATACTCCATTCGCGCCACATGGACTTTGCCGGCGGTGGCAGGGCCGGCCGTCGGGCGCTATCAGCCTTTGAAGAAGGTTCGCGTCAGGTCACGGACATGCGCCCACAGGTCCGGCGCGCCGCGGGCTATCTTGGCGCCGACCCGGTCGTCCAGTTGCTGGGCCGTCACGTTGTATTCAATCCAAGTGCCGCCGCCGCTCATCAGATTGGCCATCACGGGTTGCACCCGGTCGAGGCTTTTCGCAAAGACGGCATCCGGGCTGTCGGCCGCTTCGAACTCATCCCACAGGGCGCGCATTTCAAGAGCGATATCACCGGGCAGAAGGCCAAAGATGCGGTCGGCGGCATGCGCCTCGGCCTCTCGGGTCGCGGTGCTGGCATGGGCATTGCCGCCAGAGGAATGGATTGGCACGTCGCCCACGTCGATCTCGACCAGGTCATGCAGGATGAGCATGCGGATGACCCGCCCGATATCGACGCCGGGTGCCGCATGGTCGGCCAGAACCATGGCGTAAAGTGCGAGATGCCACGAATGCTCGCCCGAGTTTTCGCGCCGCGAGCCGTCAACCAGCGTCGTGGCCCGCAGCACCGATTTGAGGCGGTCGGCCTCGTTCAGAAAGTCGAGCTGGGCTTGAAGCCGCACCTGCCGCAAGGGGTCGGTCAATGGCCACCGTCTGACATATGCGGGCCTTTGGGAGCGGCGGTTCCGGCGCGCTTGGCCTTGATCGTCTGCTCGAGATAGGCGCGGCCCTTGCGTTCAGCCAAGAGCGCGCGCATCGCGGTCATATAGGCTTCTTGCGTGGTGGGGGACATGTCAAGAAGCACCTTGGCAACCCGTTCATGCAGGCGTTCGTCGCCAAATTCGTCCATTGCCGTGATGGTGTCCTTGGCCAGTGCTTCGGTCAGATCCTGCAGAATTCCCATGATTTTACCGTGAAACCTCGGAAAGGCGGCGTTTGACGTAGGTTGATACGGTGTCGATCATCGGCTTCATATGGGCTTCTTCGTCCTTGAAGAAGTGATCCGCGCCTTCGATCTGGGTATGGGTGATGGTGATGCCCTTCTGCTCGTGCAGCTTGTTGACCAGGGCAATCGTGTCCTTGGGCGGGGCGACCTTGTCGGCGGTGCCGTTGATGATCAGACCGGAGGACGGGCAGGGGGCGAGGAAGCTGAAGTCATACAGGTTCGCTGGTGGTGCGACCGACACGAACCCGGTGATTTCGGGGCGCCGCATCAAAAGCTGCATCCCGATCCAAGCGCCGAACGAGAAACCGGCCACCCAGCAATGCTTGGCGTTCTGGTTCATCGATTGCAGGTAATCGAGGGCGGAGGCCGCATCGCTGAGCTCGCCGATGCCAAGATCGTATTCACCCTGACTGCGCCCGACACCGCGAAAGTTGAACCGCATGACGGTGAAGCCAAGGTTGTAGAATGCGTAGTGCAGGTTGTAGACAACCTTGTTGTTCATCGTGCCGCCATAATTCGGATGCGGGTGCAAAACGATGGCAATCGGCGCATCCCGATCCTTTTGCGGATGGTAGCGACCTTCAAGGCGGCCTTCGGGGCCGGCGAAAATGACTTCGGGCATGTGTCCTGCCTGCGTGAGAGAGCGATTGTTGACGAATTCGCTCAGATAACTTAGAACCATTCCAAGGGTGGCGACTGCCGCCTCTTGGGTTCCGGGTTTCAGGTAATGGCCGGGGCGCTCAACGTCAATGGGAATGGCTGGACAGGGCGATGAAACTCTCGACCAAAGGGCGTTATGCGATGGTGGCTTTGGCGGATCTGGCCTTGGCCGAGACCGGCACGGGCCATGTCGAGGAGCTGATGTCGCTGGCGGCGGTGGCCAAGCGGCAGGACATCTCTCTGCCGTATCTGGAGCAGCTGTTCGTCAAGCTGCGCCGCGCCGGGCTGGTCGAGGCGGTGCGGGGACCGGGCGGCGGCTACAGGCTGGCGAAGAGCCCGGACGCGATCCGCATCTCGGAAGTGATGGAGGCCGTGGAGGAAACCGTGGACGCGCTGCACACCGGGGCGGGGGCCAGTGGTGGCGTATCGGGATCCAAGGCGCAGAGCCTGACCAACCGGCTGTGGGAGGGGCTTTCGGCCAATGTCTATGTCTTTCTGCATCAGACGCGGCTGTCGGACGTGATCCGGAACGAAATGCAGCCCTGTCCGGCGGTGCCTGCGCTGTTCCGGGTGGTGGACGAGGAATGAGGGCCTATCTGGATCACAACGCGACCACGCCGCTGCGCCCCGAGGCGCGGCTGGCGATGCATGCCGCGATGGAGGTCACGGGCAATCCGTCGTCGGTCCATGCCGAGGGTCGGACCGCCAAAGGACTGATCGAGCGGGCAAGGGCACAAGTTGCTGCCGCTTTGGGGGCGGAAGGGGCGGATGTGGTCTTTACCTCCGGTGCCACAGAGGCGGCCGCACTGGCCTGCGCGGGGCGCGGGTTGGTGTGCGCGCCGGTTGAACACGACGCGGTGGCCGCGTGGTGCGAGGCGTCGCTGCCGGTGGACCGCGCGGGTCGGGTTGCGGTCGCGGACCCGGGCCGGACGGCGCTGCAACTGGCCAATTCGGAAACGGGAGTGGTACAGGATTTGCCCGAGGGATTGGCGGTTTCGGACCTGACCCAAGGGTTCGGCAAGCTGCCTCTTGCCTTTAACTGGCTGGGTATCGAGATGGGTCTGGTGTCGGCGCACAAGCTGGGCGGACCCAAGGGGATCGGGGCCTTGGTGTTGAAGCGCGGCTTTGACGTGGCAGCGCAGATCAAGGGTGGCGGGCAGGAATCCGGTCGCCGGGCCGGGACCGAAAACCTGATCGGCATTGCCGGTTTTGGTGCCGCAGCCGAAGCCGCCGCGCGGGATCTGGCCGATGGGGTCTGGGACCGGGTGGCTGAACTTAGAAATACTCTAAATCAGGCATTGTCCGCCTCGGGGTTTAAGACTATTTCCGTCGGGAATAGCGCGCGACGTTTGCCGAACACCCTGAACCTGATCGCCCCTGGCTGGAAAGGCGAAACGCAGGTGATGGCCATGGATCTGGCGGGCTTTGCCATTTCCGCAGGCTCTGCCTGTTCAAGCGGCAAGGTCAGATCAAGCCGCGTGCTGAGGGCGATGGGGTTTGACGAGGCAGAAGCGGGGCAGGCGATACGCATTTCGCTGGGGCCCCGGACAACGGAAGAAGAGGTCCTGCGCTTTGCCGAAAGCTGGGGCCGGGAATACCGGCGCATCTTGGCGCGGGTTGCTTGAAGTTTGAACCGCAGGGTTCGGAAAGATAAGGAATAAGATCATGGCAGCATTGGACGCAGAAGTGCGCGAAGGGGTGGATCGCGAAACGATCGACACCGTGAATGCCATGTCGGGCACCTACAAATACGGCTGGTCAAGCGACATTGAGACTGACTACGCCCCCAAGGGCCTGTCGGAAGACATCGTGCGCCTGATCTCGGAAAAGAACGGTGAGCCGGAGTGGATGCTGGACTGGCGTCTGACCGCCTATCGCCGCTGGCTGAAGATGGAAGAGCCGACCTGGGCGATGGTTCATTATCCGAAAATCGACTATCAGGACCAATACTATTACGCCAAGCCGCGCAGCATGGCCGTCAAGCCCAAATCGCTGGACGAGGTCGATCCCAAATTGCTTGCGACCTACAAGAAACTTGGTATTCCGCTGAAGGAACAGGCTCTGCTGGCTGGTGTCGAGATGCCGGAGGGCGAGCGTCGGGTGGCGGTGGATGCGGTGTTTGACTCTGTGTCGGTGGGCACGACGTTCAAGGCGGAACTGGCCAAGGCCGGCGTGATCTTCTGCTCGATCTCGGAAGCGATCCGCGAGCATCCCGAGCTGATCAAGCAATATCTCGGCTCGGTCGTGCCGCAATCGGACAACTTCTTTGCGACACTCAACAGCGCCGTCTTTTCGGACGGATCGTTCGTCTATATCCCGCCGGGCACCCGCTGCCCGATGGAATTGTCGACCTATTTCCGCATCAACGCCGAAAACACCGGGCAGTTCGAGCGGACGCTGATCATCGCCGACAAGGGCTCTTACGTGAGCTACCTCGAAGGCTGCACGGCACCAAAGCGCGACATTCCGCAGTTGCATGCCGCCGTGGTGGAAATCGTGCTGCTTGAGGATGCCGAGGTCAAATACTCGACCGTTCAGAACTGGTATCCCGGCGATGAAAACGGCAAGGGCGGCATCTATAACTTTGTGACCAAGCGCGCCGATTGCCGGGGTGACCGCTCGAAGGTGATGTGGACGCAGGTCGAAACCGGCTCGGCGATCACCTGGAAATACCCGTCCTGCATCCTGCGCGGGCACGACAGTCAGGGCGAGTTCTACTCTATTGCCATTGCAAACAACATGCAGCAGGCCGACACCGGCACCAAGATGATCCATCTGGGCAAGCGCACCAAGTCGAGGATCGTCTCCAAGGGGATTTCGGCGGGCCGCGCACAGAACACCTATCGCGGGCTGGTCTCGATGCACCCAAAGGCGACCGACAGCCGCAACTACACCCAGTGCGACAGCCTTCTGATCGGCGACAAATGCGGGGCCCACACCGTCCCCTACATCGAGGTCAAGAACAACTCGAGCCGGGTCGAACATGAGGCGACCACCTCCAAGGTGGACGAGGATCAGTTGTTCTATTGCCGCTCACGCGGGATGGACGAGGAAGAAGCCGTGGCGCTGGTCGTCAACGGCTTTTGCCGCGAAGTGCTGCAGGCCCTGCCCATGGAGTTTGCCATGGAGGCGCAGAGCCTCGTCGCCATTTCGCTTGAAGGCTCGGTGGGCTAGGGACGGTTTGCGCGAAATGGCACGACTTTTACCTAATTTCAGCCATTGTTCTTTGGTTAACCATTATGGTTGCCAGGGCAATGGGAGCTGGGCGGTTGGAAGCTGTTTCGCAAAATCTTACGGAATTCGCAGCACGGGTGGCGCGGATCGAACAGAACATCGCGTCGGCCAGACAGTTGCTGTTTGTCGGGGTGGACGAGGTCTATTCGATGCCACGCCGCGACCGCACTCCCAAGGTGTCGCGGGGCCGGGTTTTGCTGAGGAAACTGATGTCTCCGCTGACGTTCGTCACGGCTTTGGCTATGGGGGCACTGGCGCATGGCGCGGGGCAGGTTCTGCGCTATCACGTTCAGGGCCTTGCCGATCTGAACGCCAATCCAGATGTCGACATGATGGTGCAGACAGCTTTGGGACTTGCCATAGCGCTGGTCGCAGGCCTTGCGTTGGGAATGAGCTCCAAGATCGCCACGGCGCTGAAAGCGGTGGGAGTTCTGGGCGGCGTGTTGTTCTTTCACAACGCCGTGCATCTGTGGCCGCAGAGATTTGTCGCCCTTACCTCGGAAGAGTGGGTCAATCAGATCGTCAGCCACACCACCGAGTTTTCGGTGATGTGGCGGGGAGCCACGGTCCCGTTCTGACACTCGGCGGCCGCAAAGGCTGGCCGTCCGTTTCATGCCAACCCGGCCGCAGCCGGGGTGCCGCGCGCAAAGCATGCGCTGCGGTTGTCATTCACACCCATATCTCCAAGCTGACGCACGGCCTAGTCGTGCTGCAAACTGCTTCAAGTGGAACCTGAAAAATGTTGACGATCAAAAATCTGCACGCGGAACTTGAAGACGGTGG
>JANMCI010000166.1:0-8812 GCA_031361245.1 Rhodobacterales bacterium | reverse complement strand
CCGCCGTGGGCGCCATCGCAGCCCTTGCCATCACCCTGATGATGCTCCGCGCGTTCCGGGCCGCCGACAACCGCCTTTACGCCTACTACCTCATGCACGACTACGCCTTTTCCGCCCAAAGCCTTGGCGCCAATCCCCCCGTACTCGAGGCGCGCATGGCCGTGTTTCGCACCACGATCGCCGATGCCCTGACCAAAAACCTCGACGAGGTCCTCGTGGTCGGCCATTCCTCCGGCGCCCATCTCGCCGTCTCGATCCTCGCTGACCTGATCCGCCAAGGGCTTCCCGCCAAACACCCCGCCCTCGCCTTCCTCAGCCTCGGTCAGGTCGTCCCGATGATCTCCTTCCTGCCCCGCGCCAACCGCCTGCGGGCTGACCTCCACTACCTCTCGGCCCGCGACGAACTGACTTGGGTCGATGTCACCGCCCCCGGCGACGGCTGCGCCTTTGCGCTCTGCGACCCTGTCGCTGTGACCGGCGTCGCGCCTGCACACAAACGCTGGCCCCTCGTCCTGTCCGCCGCCTTCACCCGGACCCTGTCGCCCGAACGCTGGAAGGCGCTGCGTTGGCGCTTTTTCCGGCTGCATTTCCAATACCTCTGCGCCTTTGATCGCCCGGGCGACTACGACTATTTCCAGATCACCGCAGGCCCAGTAACCCTGCAGAAACGCTACGAAAACCGCGCGCCCTCGAAATCGCGCATCGAAACCCCACGCTCGGGCTACCGCAGCCTATGACCCCGCCCAAGCCCACACCGCGCCCCGACAAGGTCTCGCTCTGGACCTATCTGCGCCTTTTCCGCCAAGACATCCTCTCCGCCCAACCCGCCCGCCTTTACCACGCCCTGATGGCCGAGTTTCGCACCCCCTTCTTCCGCTCCTACCTCGTCAACGACCCCGCCCTCGTGGCCCGCATCCTGACCGAACGCCCCGACGACTTTCCCAAATCCCTGCGGATCGCCGAGGGCCTGCGCCCCCTTCTGGGCAACTCGGTCTTCGTCACCAATGGCGAGGTCTGGAAACGTCAGCGCCGCATCATCGACCCCGCGTTCGAGGGGGGGCGCCTGCGTGACACCTTCCCCGCCATGCTGGCCGCCGCTCAGGCCGCCGTCAGCCGCCTGCCCGTGGGCACGATGGAAATCGAGGAACCGGCCAGCCACGCCGCCGCCGACGTGATCTTTCGCACCCTCTTTTCCATCCCGATCGAAAACGAAATCGCCGCAGCGGTTTTTTCCGAATTCCGCACCTATCAGCGCAGCCAGCCGATCCTGAACCTCGCCGCATTTCTGCCGATCCCGCGCTGGTTTCCCCGCTTTCACCGTCCCGAAACCAAACGCGCCGCCCGCAAGATCCGCAGCCTGATCACCAGCCTGACCACCGCCCGGCAGGCGGCGATCCGCGCGGGCACCGCCCCCGGCGATCTTGCGACCAAGATCATGACCACGCCCGACCCCCAGACCGGCCAGCGGTTCGACATCGACGAAATGGTCGATCAGGTCGCCATCTTCTTTCTCGCCGGGCATGAAACCTCGGCCTCTGCCCTCGCGTGGGGTCTGTACCTGCTGGCCGCCTTCCCAGAAGCGCAGACGCAGGTTGCCGCCGAAGGCACAGCCTTTGCCGCCGACCCCAGCTTTTCCAACCTCTCCAAACTGAAATTCACCCGCGACGTGTTCCGCGAGGTTTTGCGCCTTTACCCGCCGGTGCCGATGATGGTGCGCCAGAACCTGCAGCCCGAGGATTTTCGCGGCCGCGCCGTGCGCCCCGGCGCGCAGGTGGTCCTCAGCCCGTGGCATCTGCACCGCCACGACCGCATCTGGCCCAACCCCGACGATTTCGACCCCGCCCGCTGGCAGACCGAGGCCAACCGCGCCCATGCCCGCGACGCCTGGATGCCGTTTTCCGCTGGCCCCCGCGTCTGCACCGGGGCGGGCTTTGCCATGGCCGAAGGGGTGCTCCTTCTGGCGATGCTGGCGCAGGCGTTCCGCTTTGACCCGGTGGCGGGGCGCGCACCGGTGCCCGTGGCCCACCTGACCGTGCGGGCACGGGACGGGATATGGCTCACGGTATCCCGGCGCTGACAGGCCCGATACTTGGGCGAAATACCGTGGTGTCACCAGTTAATTTCAGGTTAATGGAAACTCTTAAGTATATGAAATTAAACGGTAAAACACGATGTCGTCAAAAGCGACACTTGCCCTCAGACATAGTCTCCTCGGCTCAATCCGTACTTGGCCATCTTCTCGTTCAGCGTCCGGCGCGGCAGGCACAGCTCGTCCATGACCGCCACGATCGACCCTTTGTGCCGCCGCATCGTGTTGTCGATCAACATGCGCTCGAACGCCTCGACATAGTCCTTCAACGGTTTGCCCTCGGTGGTCAGGGTCGGCCCGGCCGCCTCATTGTCGGCCATCAGCAGGCTGGCAATCGAGCCTGAGCCGCGCCGGTTCTGCAAGACGGCCCGCTCGGAGATATTGACCAGTTGCCGGACGTTTCCGGGCCACGGCGCCTGCAACAGCTGCGCCGCCTCCTGGGCTGTGACCTGCGGGGCATCGCAGCCATATTCCTCGCTGAACACCTCCGACATGCGGTTGAACAGGGTCAGGATGTCCTCACCCCGCGTCCTGAGTGGCGGCAACAGGATCGTCATTGCCCCCAGCCGATAGAACAGGTCCGGCCTCAGCGCGTCCTCCACCGTCTTGTCCGGGGCGTGATCGTTGCAGATCGCGATGATCCGGGTTTCCGGCGGTGTGCCCTGCTCGTTGATTACCGTCAGCAGACGGGCCTGCAGCCCACTGCTCAGCGCCTCGATATCCTCCAGACAGACCGTGCCACCTCGGGCCTCTTCGATCAATGGGATCGCGCCGTCCTCGCCGGGTCCGAAAAGCTTGGCCGCCAACTGATCCTCCGACCACGCAGCACAAGAGATGGTGACGAACCGCTTGCCCGCCCGCGGCCCCACCGCGTGCAAGGCATGGGCGACCAGCGTCTTGCCGGTGCCTGTTTCCCCATCGATCAGCACGTGGCTGTCGGCCTGACCAAGGTCGAGGATATCCTCGCGCAGCCGTTCCATGACCGGCGACGATCCGATCAGCTTTTTCATCAGCACCGACCCGTCCGACAGCTCCCTGCGCAGCGCCCGGTTGTCCAGCGTCATCCGCCGGGCCTGGGTGGCCTTCTTGGCCAGTTCTGTCATGCGGTCGGGGTTGAAGGGCTTTTCCAGAAAGTCATAGGCCCCGACCCGCATCGCCTCGACGGCCATCGGCACGTCGCCGTGCCCTGTGATCAGGATTACCGGCAGGCCGCTGTCCATCCCCATCAGCCGCTTGAGGAAGGCCATGCCGTCCATTCCCGGCATCTTGATATCACTCACGACGACGCCGGGGAATTCCGGTCCTATCGCCTTCAGAGCATCCTCTGCGGAGGGAAACGTCTCGGTATCAAATCCGGACAAGGCCAGCCACTGGCTGATCGACTGTCGCATATCGGCTTCGTCATCAACGATCGCCACTTTCATTGCACGGGCCATTGGGTCCTCATTCTGCTGCTTTGACGTCTTCGCCGAGTATCGGCAGTTGCATTTCAAACACCGCGCCACCTTGCTCGGAATTGCGCGCGGTCAGTCGCCCCCCCAGATCTGTGACAATCCCGGACGAGATCGCCAAACCCAATCCAACCCCCTCGCCGGGGGTCTTGGTGGTGTAGAAAGGCTCAAACAGGTTTTCGAGATTCTGGATCCCGTGCCCGTTGTCCCGAACGGTGAGCGTTGCGGTTTCCCCTGCCGACAGGATCAGTTCGATCTGCGGCTCGGCGTTTTCCTTGGTGGCATCCAGCGCGTTTCGAAGCAGATTGATCAGCACTTGCTCAAGTCGCAGCCGATCTGCCAACACCATCACCGGCTGGCGCGGCAGGGACCGCGTGATCTTGACCACCCGCAGCTTCAACTGCGGCTCCATCATGGCGAGCGCCGCGGAAAGGCACTGGCGCAGATCAACCGGCTCGAAGGCCTCGCCACCCTTTCGGGCATAGGATTTGAGCTGTCGTGTGATCGCCCCCATTCGGTCGATCAGATCATCGATGCGCTGAAATGACGACAACGCTTCATCGGGACGCCTGCGTTGCAGCAACAGACGCGCACCGGCGAGATAGGTTTTCATGGCCGCCAAAGGCTGGTTCAATTCGTGGCTGACCGCCGCAGACATTTCTCCCAGCGCCGCCAGTTTGGAGCTTTGGGCAAGTGTCAACTCGGCAACCGCCAAGTCTTTCTGAACTTTCTGACGTTCGGCAATCTCTTGCTGCAGTCTGGCATTCAGTTGTCTGAGTTCAGCAGATTCCCGGCGAAACGTAAGAGTCTGGGACCAGGCCCGACGCGACAGGATATAGAAGGTCAGCGCCATAAGAATGGCAAATCCCATGATCTCAAGCGCAAGAATTCCGTTCACCCTTTCGCGGACGGAATCGTAAGCAGTAAAGGTGACCATCCGCCACCCGCGGAACGGCACCCGGGCGTCAGTCCGCAGAAATGCCACACCCTTGAGGTATGTATCCGGCCGGCTCCGCGTCCAATCCGTCGTGACGTCCAGAGCTTGCTTGAAGGCGCGGTCCAGCGAAGACGGATCGTCCTGCATCGAGATCACTTCATCCAGCCGTTGCCCCCGCCAGCGCGGCTCGGTCGCCAGGATGACAATGCCCTCCGAATTGGTGACCAGCGCAACATCCTGAAGCCCCGACCAGGCACGTTCGTACTTCATCAGGTCAACGGCGACCACAATCACCCCAAGCAACTGACCATCCGCCTTGATGGCCTGACTGTAAGTGAACTCGTAGCCGCCACCGTCTCGCGTGGAGAACGAAAACACGGTTTCCATTGATCGCTGCGCGTCGAGGAAGAAACTCATGGCTCGAAAGTTGGTGCCCAGCAAGTTCCGATTGGTAGCCCCAACGGTGCGGCCATCACTGTCCAAAAGCAGGATTGATGCCACCCCAATATCAGCCTGAACCTGGATGAGGCGTTGAGAAGTGAACGCGAAATTCCCCTTCATCAGAGCTTCAGAAATCGCGGGATCGCGCGAAAGAAGCAGCGGGACGACTGAAGTGCGCTGCAACTCGGAAATCATGTTTCCAGAGTACAAAGCGAGACGCAGTTCCGCCCGGTTCCGAGTGGTTTCCGTGAAGCTCTCAGTCAAGAACCGGTTGGTTACCAGAACCACGCCAATCGCGACAAACACCAACGCAGCCACCACCAGCTTTAGCCAAGGTGAAGTGCGCGAAATGCGGTCGGTTTTTTGAAGGACTGCAGGGGTTCTTGCCATGGACCGAGTCTAGGCCTCAACCGGAAGCACCTCAAGCCAAGGGGCAAGACGTGAACCTCAGGCCAGCGCCATCCCGCCCATCAAGCCAGCGAACATCGCGGCGCCGTCTATCCCACCCTGAACTGGATCAACTGCCCTTTCTGGATGCGGCATAAGACCCAGAATTCTGCGATTTGCGGACATAACCCCCGCGATGTCGCCCATAGCACCATTGGGGTTGTCGCAGTAAGTGAACGCCACGCGGTTTTCGGCGTGCAAGGCATTCAGCCCTTCCCGATCAATGGTGTAGTTCCCGTCATGATGAGCGATCGGAAGGCGAATTTCCTGTCCGCGACCATAGCTGGCGGTGAAGGCCGACTCGGTTGTCGCGACGCGCAAAGCAACGGTCTTGCACACAAACTTCAATCCGGCGTTTCGGATCAGAGCGCCTGGCAACAAACGCATCTCGGTCAACACTTGAAAGCCGTTGCAGATGCCCAACGCATAGCCGCCGCGCATCGCGTGCCGTTGGATTGCCGCTGCTATTGGCGACTGCGCAGCTATGGCCCCGCAGCGCAGGTAGTCCCCGAACGAAAACCCTCCAGGAAGACCCACGACATCCACCCCACGAGGCAACTCCCGGTCTTTGTGCCAGACACGCGTCACCTGGAAGCCTGCCCGTTCAAATGCGACGGCCAAATCGCGATCACAGTTTGAACCGGGGAACGTAACGACTGCAGCTTGCATGTGCGGTCCCTTTCGCTTTCATGGGAGAGGGAATTATCCCAACCGGCACGGGCCCGCCACCCCGATTCCAACAAAGGATCAACCGAAAAGACGCGGAATCTCGATGGCAGGGCAGCGGTTCATCACAACGGACACGCCGGCAGCGCTTGCCTTGGTGGCTGCATCTTCATGCACCACACCAAGCTGCATCCAGATAGCCTTCAAGTCAGGAAAATGGCACAGAGCCTCATCAACTACCGAAGGCACGAACTTGGAGTTTCGAAAGATGTCGATCATGTCGACAGGAATGTCAATTTCCGCAAGTGCTCCACGAACGACCTCGCCCCAGGGGGCAACGACACCAGCGTGGCCCGGATTGACCGGGATGACCCGATAACCACGCCGCGCTAGATAGTTTGCGACACCATGGCTGGGTCTTTCGGGCTTTGGCGACCAACCTATCAGCGCAATGACCTTGGTTTCCTGCAAGATTGCTCGAATGTCATCATCTGTCGTCGTCAAAGTGATCTCCAACAAAAATGCGCCCGATCCTGAGGGTCGGGCGCTAGTGCGGAACGAGGGACAGTGAACTGAAGGCGGCGTTCCGAGCCAAGCCTTCTCTCTTTATATTGGAATACATCTATCCGGATTCCAGCCCAATCGGACGCAAAGTGATCACATCAGCGTGTCGAGGCCGCGTAAAGAGCAATAGCGGCCGCATTGGAGACGTTGAGCGAACCGAATTGGCCCTGAAACGGGATTCTGGCCACAACGTCGCAAGTCTCGCGCGTCTTTTCTCGCAGACCTGGACCCTCTGCCCCGAGGATCAGTGCAATGGCTCGACTTCCGGCCCCTGCGACGGCTTCGCCCACCGTCACAGTCCCATCGCCGTCGAGGCCGATCAGCCGAAACCCCATCTCCCGCAGCTCCACCATGGTCTCAGACAGATTGTTCACCCGCAGGTAAGGCTGCCTTTCAAGTGCACCAGACGCGGACTTGGCCAAGGCACCGGTTTCCGGCGCCGAATGGTGGCGAGGCGCTATTACAGCGCGGGCGCCAAACACCTCGGCAGAGCGAAGCACGGCGCCTACGTTGTGCGGGTCCGTCACCCGGTCCAGGCACACGACCAGTGGTGCGCCTTCCCCCGAGATACACACGTCCGCCAGTTTGCCCCAGCTAAGTGGGCGGGCTTCAAGCGCCGCTCCCTGATGTACGGAATCCTCCGAAATCGGCACGCTAAGGTGACGGGGATCCGAGATTTCAGGTTCCATCCCGGATTGTGTGACAGCATGCTGCAATCTGTCCAATGCGTTCTTGGTCAGCACCAATCGCAGCTTTTCCCTCGCGGGGTTCAAGAGAGCGTCGCGAACAGCATGCAGGCCGAACAGCCAGACGGTTTCGCGGGCCTCTAACCGCTTGCCGCGTTCTTTGTCCACCACCCAGGCCGGTTTTGTTGTTCCACTCATGATCTGCCCTGCTTTTCTTCTTCCCCTATGTCGCGCGTCGGGTCATAGCTTGCAAGACGAAACCCGCGACGATCCGCACTTGACGCCCCCCGCACCCTTGGCTATTCCCCCCGCAGGTTGGGCGACGAGCTGCAAGGTGCGGCAGGGGACTGTAACTCCCCCGAGGCGACTCACGCCTGGTTCGATTCCAGGGTCGCCCACCATCCACCCCCCGTGATTTGGCGCCGAAAACCGCGCGGCCGCAAAGACACGCGACTTCCGGGACTTACGCGGAACGGCCTCCGCAGATGACCTGCATTCCCTGACCACAGAGCACTTTCCGGGCCGGAATCTGCCGAATGCCTCTACGAGCGCTGTCGACGCGATGTCTTGAGGAATGACCCTGGTGCGGATTCAGATGGCTAGGAAGCCCAGAAGCTCGCGCTGAGCCGGCCAGCCCAGAGGCAGCTCCGGCAAGGCCCGCAGGCGTGTGTAGGTCAGGACGGCTGGCTGCCGTCCTTCCAGGATCGCCGCTGCAATGTCGAGCGCGAGCCAGGCCAATGGCAGGATCCGGCTGACGGCGCCCTTCGCCAGACCCTCCCGAGTGGTGATTTCCTCGATCGAGGCCGCCCGGCCGTCGAGCAGGTCATCTCGCCAGCGGCGGGCGTCGGCGATCAGGGCGATCAATTCGGGATCGCGATGAGCTTCCTTGTTGGCCGTCCGCACGACGATCGGTTTCGCGCGGCCGTTCTGATCGAGCTTGAACGGGAGGTCGAGGTTGGCCAGCAGCGACAGCTGTTCGCTCCCTTGGTCGAGCAAGGCGCCAAGGTCGATCTGGATCTTCAGGACTCCGCCGATCAGGTCGACCCGTTTCAAAACCGGCCCGAGCAGCGCACCGGCTGCGTCCTCGATTGCGTTCGCAAGCCGCGCGGCCAGCTCGGACGCCCGGGAGAGGATGGTACCAACCTCAGGGGCCCATGCCCCGCTGTCCGCCACGGCGTCCATTAACCAACCCGGATCGGCAAGCACCTTTGCGACACCAGTACGGACCGCCGCTTCGATCGGCGGCGCGGGCAGACGTTCCCTTCGCTCGGGTCCGGTTTGGCCTTTCGGCCGCGAAGTGTAGTACAAGTAGCGCCTTTTCGCGGTCGTCCCCAGTGCCGGGAGGGACTTCAACGCGTAGGTAGTCTTCATCGGCGTGCCCTTCGCATGGCTCTGTTGCACAAATCGCATGAGGGATTCATCTCGTGAATCCAGCGTGGCAGCTGTGCTGCCTGAGCAGACCCACACCCCCCGGCTACAAGACCCGGAACTGGCCCGCCTATGATGAAGCGCTCAAGCGCCGCGGCTCGCT
>JANMCI010000164.1:0-2508 GCA_031361245.1 Rhodobacterales bacterium | reverse complement strand
GCGCTCGAAGTGCCAATTCGTCCGCATCTGGTGCGGGGCTGAAGGAAAGCCATGTCCATGACGTCCAGATCACCCGGGAAAGCCCGAATTATCGGGCAGGGTGAGGTGTCCAGATCTGGACATTTTGGAATAGTGTTTATTTACCAAGAGTTGGCGTTTTGCGTTAACCGCATGGAAAGGATTTGCCGATGACCCGCCACGCCTTGGTGACCGGAGCGGGATCGGCGGGCGGGATCGGCTTTGCGGTGGCCCGCGCGCTGGGGCAGGCGGGGTTGAGCGTGTCGGTGGTCTCGACCACGGCGCGCATCCATGACCGGGCGGGCGAACTGCGGGCGCTGGGGTTCGACGTCACCTCCCACATTGCCGATCTGACCCGCAGCGCCGAGGTGGCGCGACTGATGGACGAGGTCGGCGTGGTGGATGTGCTGGTTGCCAATGCTGGGATGGGCAGCGTCAGCCGGCCTGCGGAATTTGGCATGTTTCAGGCGCAGGCGCCCGAGATGTGGCAGACCGAGTTTCTGGCGACGTTCGAGCCGACACGGCTGGTCAGCCATGCCGTCTTGCCGGGCATGACGGGGCGGGGCTGGGGGAGGATCGTGCAGATCGGGTCGGTCACCGGGCCGCTGGTCGCCATGCCCACGGCCTCGGCCTATGGCGCGGCCAAGGCGGCGATTGCGGGGTTGAGCCACACGCTGGCGCTGGAGGTGGCGGGGACCGGGGTGACGGTGAACATCGTGGCGCCGGGCATTATCGGCACCGAGGCCACTTGGGACGCGGAATGGGACGCCGCGCTGAAATCACCCATGGGCCGGGCAGGGAGGCCGGATGAGGTTGCGGCGGCGGTGGCTTTCCTCGCCTCGGACGGGGCGTCCTATGTCAACGGGGCCACGATCGTGGTCGATGGCGGAAATATCCTGCAGGAGATGAAGGGGTAACGCCGGGGCGAGCGCGGCGCCTAGGTTGGCAGGCCGAACCAGCTTGCCCAGAGCTGGACCGCGCCAAGGAAGGCGGCCCAACCGGCAAAGAACAGCACTGCCGCCGACATCCCCACCATGACGAAGCCCGCCAGAATCCAGGCGCCGTCGCGACCGATGAAGCCCAGTGAAAAGATGATCAGGGCAATGGCGGGCAGCATGTTTCCAAGGGGAATGGGCAGCATGATGATGGCGGACAAGAGAATCCCCAGCACGCCCACCACCCGCTGGGCCGTCTCGGAGGTCAGGGCGGTCAGTCGCGGATGAATGAGCCGCTCGACCCGCCGCAGCCACGGCTCGGCGCGGGCCAGCACATTGGCAAGCCATTGGCGCGACACCGACCGGCGGGCGATGAAGCCGGGCAGCCATGGTGGTCTGTTGAACGCCATTTGCGCGGTCAGGAAAACCAGTGGCAGACCGGTGACGGCAGAGGTCCCGGGCAGGCCGGGCAGGCAATTCGGCAGCGCGATCAGTATCATCAGAACGCCGCGCGCCTGATTGTCGAGCCGCGCCACGATTTCGGCGAGGGTCAGGGTGTCGGGCGTGTCCTTGCCCGCTGTCAGCGACAGAAGCGTATCGGTCAGTCCGGCGGCGCGGACGTGGGGTTTGGGGGGACTGCCGTTCAACATCTTCTCCTGTCGATTGGGTCAACATGGTGGGCCGGGCGGTCGATTTCCAGCACCGATTGCGCGTCTTGCGCGGGAGGGGTAGGCAGTCGCATGCAAACCGCGTTCCGATCCTCATGACCCCAGCCGCCCGCCTGTCTGCCGCAATCGAGGTGCTGGACCGGATATTGGCCGGTGCCCCGGTCGAGCAGACCCTTGTAAACTGGGGGCGCGCCAACCGCTATGCCGGATCGGGCGACCGGCACGCGATCGGCGATCTGGTGTTCGACGGCCTGCGCAACCGCCGGTCCCACGCCGCCCTTGGTGGCGGGCTGACCGGGCGCGGGCTGGTGTTGGGCGGGGTGCGGGCCGACGGGCGCGATCCGGCAGAGCTTTTCACCGGGATTGGCCATGCGCCGCCGCTCGTGGGGCCGCAAGAGGGCGGACGCACTCCGCACGGTGCCGAAGCGCTGGATGTGCCGGACTGGCTGGAGGCGGGACTGCGGGCGTCGCTTGGGGCGGAATACGAGGCGACAATGGCGGCAATGCGCCGTCGAGCGCCGGTCTTTCTGCGGGTCAATCTGGCGCGGATCAGCCGCGACGACGCCATGCTGCGTCTGGCAGGCGAAGGGATTGCGGCGGTGGCCCATCCGCTTGCGAGCTCTGCCCTGCAAGTCACGGGTGGCGAACGGAAAATTCAGATGTCGCCATCCTATGCCGAGGGCCTGATCGAGCTGCAGGATGCGTCGTCGCAGGCCATTGTGGATGTCTTGGACCTGCGCCCGGGGATGCGGGTGCTGGATTACTGTGCGGGCGGCGGTGGCAAGACTTTGGCCATGGCGGCGCGGGGCGTGGCCCTTCATGCGCATGACATCAGTGCGGCCCGGATGAAGGATCTGCCGGACCGGGCGAAACGGGCCGGTGCCGAT
>JANMCI010000121.1:0-21356 GCA_031361245.1 Rhodobacterales bacterium | reverse complement strand
CCCGGCACCGTCTATCTGCGGTCAAAAGGCGCGGCTGCCTGAGCTGATCCTTTACCGCAAAACCCATTGCAGGGGACGTGATGACCAAACGGTTGATCGACCACGGGTAAGCCACGCGCAAAAAAAACGGGGATGTAATCCCGTTCCACTAATCTGGAACCCGAGGGGCGGATCTCATCAAGGCCTTGTCGCCAAAAGCGGCTGACTGATCAGAGGCCGGATACATTTACGCAAGCCGGTGCGTCACCCACCTAATCCTGCAAAAGCGGGGCGGACCATACATTCTTGCCAAGCAGGTCTTTCAGAGCAGCATTATCAAGCATTGTATCCGCCAAAAGCCGCTTCAGTTTGGCATTCTCGTCTTCGAGCGCCTTCAGCCGCTTGGCCTCGCTGACGTCCATCCCGCCAAACCTGGCCTTCCATTTGTAAACGGTCGCATCGCTGACGCCATGCTTGCGGCACAGATCGGCAACGGAAACGCCGGTCTCATGCTCCTTCAAAATGCCAATGATCTGTTCTTCGGTGAATCAGGATTGCTTCATCTCTGGTCCTTTCGGTTGAGCCAGAGCCTATCTCAAACTGGATTAAATCCAGGAGGCAACGTCAAGCGTTACAATAGTCCACCGCATGCAGCGTGAGACGACCCGCGCAAGAGGAATACCCTTATCCCAACATGAGCCATAGCGCTTTTGCGCCTTCCTAAGAAACAGCCTCTCCGTCGGGCATTGGGGCAAGGGTAAATCCGAGGGTCTTGGCACGACGCTGGAGGTTTGCAAGGACGCGGGTTCGGTGTCGCTCTTCGTAGGCTGCTGCACCGGGGTCGTGATAGGTCATCCCAAAGCGCAGCGTGTTGTAAAATAGAACGGCGATCTTGCGGGCGGTGGCGGTGACGGCCTTTTGCTTGCCGATCCGCGACGATAGTCGGCGGTAAAAGGCACCAAGGGACGTATCGCTGCGCCCGATGGTCGTGGCTGCCAACCGCAATAGCGCGGCGGCTCGGCTGGATGATCGCCGGGTCCGCGAAGACAAAAGCTTTCCGCCGGATATTTTGTTGCCCGGGGCAAGGCAGAGCCAGGACGTGAAGTGTTTAGCGCTCGGCCATGCCCGAAGGTCGGTGCCGCATTCCCCAACGAGCTTCAGTGCCAAGGCGGGACCAAGGCCGTGGATCTGGGTCAGGTCGGTCCCCAAAACCCCATAGAGGGCGGCGCGAACATCGAAGGCGGGCGCGTTGACCTGCTTGCCTTTTGTTCTTGCCTTGGGCAGTGCCGGAACATCATCTGCACGCACCGTAAGCGCGGCAACGGCCGCCTCAAGCTTGCGATCACATTCGGCAACCTTGGCGTGGTAAAAGTCGTAGAGGTCCAGCGACTGGGTCAGGGCAAAGATATGCTCATCGCGGTCATTGCCAACCAAGGATGCCCGGATCGTCTCGATCGACGAATGGCATCGCACATCGCGGAACCCCGCCAGAACGTCCGGATCCCTTTCCCCTGCCACGATGGCGCGAATGATCCGCATGCCGGTCGCACCAGTGATATCCGAGACGACATGATGCAGCTGCAGGTTCATCTCCATCAGCGCCTTTTGCATGTGCTGGATATGGGCCGCTGCATATTCGATCAGCCGCTCCCGTTGGCGCAGATAGGCGCGGAGGGTGGCGATCTCGGCCTCAGGGCGGAAACTGCCCCGCAACAGGCCGTAGGAATGTAACTGGCGCAGCCACCCGGCATCGCTGACATCGGTCTTCCGCCCGGGCACATTCTTGGCGTACGCGCATTCACGAGGATCACATCGAACCCATGCCCCTCGAGAACTTCGAAGGCAGGTATCCAATAGACCCCAGTGGATTCCATGGCCACGCTGGTGACCCCGCAGGATTTGAACCAGTCGGCCAGGTCATGCAGATCCTGGGTGAAGGTGCCAAACGCGCGCACCGGCGTGTCACTGGCATCAGGATTGACCGCCGCCATGTGCATCGTCGATCCGATATCGATGGCTGCCGCCCTCGGGTTGACCATCTTCAAGTCCGGGTAGCCACCGGTCGCCAATTTTGTCATGCCAACTCCTCCGTTCAGGAAGGAGGGCGTGGGCCATGCAAGTCCGTCATCTTCCTAATCGGGATCGCCGACGAAGCGGCGTCGCCACTCTCAAGTGCGCATCAGCCCATGTGCCACGTTTTTTAACGGGGTCTGACCCTCCAACAAGCGATCGGCAACTGCCCTCCAGGCCGCTGAGAGTAGCACAGGCTGTTTATACCGCGCACAGGCGGGCTGCGGCCCGTGACGGTTTTTTTGGGAACTTCCACGCACTCTCTCATCGCGGGTCGGCTCACAGGTCTACGTCACCTTTTGTCCAAGTTCTCTAACCAGTGTCTGGACGAGATCAACCATAAGGTCGATCGCTCCCTCGTTGGTCAATCCCTGGCGTCGGAGCGAACGCCACGCAAAAAAATCGATGGCGTGGGCAAGTGCAGCAATCAGAAATCGTTGCTGGAGACCACGATCTGGCCATACACTTCCAAGCACTTCGCGCACGCGTTGCAGATGGGAGATTCGACGCGCAGCGAATGGGCGCAGTTCAGGCATGTCTTCGAGGTCCCGCAGTATCTTCCACAGTCCCGATTCATGATCCGAATAATAAGTGTAAAGCTCCATCAATCCTTGCCGCAGTCGAACCTCAGAATCTTTGATCTTCAACCAAGGCTCCGGATCGGGCGGCGGATTTTGCAGCCAGTTGTGACTGGAGCAGGCACTAAATAGCTCGCTCATATTCGAAAAGTGCCGGTAAAGGGTGGGCCGCTGTACCCCCGCGCGTTCGGCGATCGCAGCCATAGTCGTGTGAGCGGGACCGAGGGTGGTGTGCAACTCGACCGTCGCTTCCACGATACGAAGACGGGTCTGGTCTTGGCTGTCTGCACGTCGCTTGAGTCGGTATATTCTTGCCATATCCGCCATCACAAATTCAGATACACCTATGTAACATGAAATTGACATGCCGAGCAAAAGCTAGTAAATTTCATGTTACACACTTGTATAGTCAAAGGAACTATATATGGAAAAGTTAACGCCAAAGGTCGTAGGGCCACAAGACGGCAAAGCTGGTTTTCTCGGAAGCATTGGTGTGCGGTTTATGATCGATGGCGCAGAAGCCGGTGACCGCTTCTCCCTTGTTGAGCATCCAATGTCAGCACACGCACTGGCTGCGCCGATGCACCGGCATGCGCGCGAGGACGAGTATTCTTATGTTCTCGAAGGCAGCATTGGTGCGCTGCTCGGCGAGTCTGTGGTAATCGGCAAGCCTGGCGATCTCATCTTCAAACCCCGCAATCAGTGGCACACATTCTGGAACGCGGGTGATAAACCCGCGCGGATATTGGAAATCATTTCGCCCGCCGGCTTCGAGAATTTCTTTCGAGAGCTCGTTGACATGGGAGGGGTAGCCAAGGCGGAGCCGCAGGCTCTGGGTGAACTTTGTGGTCGCTATGAACTTGAGATGGATCCCGGCAGCATTCCCGATTTGATAAAGCGCTTTGGAGTGTACTTCCCTGGTGAGCCAATTCTCTAGGATCAGGACTCGTTCTAGTTTCGCAGCCAGAACATTACGTTAGCGGTGAGGGCGACGGCGGAGAGGAAGACTTTCGGACACCGGTCGTAGCGCGTGGCAACCTTTCGCCAGTCCTTGAGCCTGCCGAACATGATTTCGATGCGGTTGCGGCGTTTGTAGCGGCGCTTGTCGTGTTTGACCGGCTTTTCACGCGACTTGCGGCCAGGGATGCAGGGCTTTATCCATTTGTCTTTCAATGCATCTCTGAACCAATCAGCATCATGGCCCCGATCGGCCCGCAACCACTCTACCTTCGGCAGGTCGCCCAACAAGGCTGCGGCACCTGTGTAATCGCTGACCTGGCCTGCAGTCTTGAAAAAGCGGATCAGGCGTCCCCCGGCATCCGTCACCGCATGCAGCTTGGTGTTCATGCCGCCCTTCGTGCGCCCGATCAGACGGCCTCTTTGGTCGTCGGCCCCCCCTTTTTGCTGGCAGCGGGCGACGAGGACAGGACGATTTCTTGGCTGCAGTCGCAACGTATGGTGACAGCGCTTACGGAAAGGGCGAACCCGCCGCCGGTTGATTTTCCTATGTACCCGAACTCAGGTCACGGAAGCGGGGCGTTTCAAAGTGAAGCGGTCCGTCTGTTGGTAGACTTTCTGTCGAACCATTTGGCCCGATAGCGGGGAATTCGTCGGGATGCGGCCGACCATTCCCAAACTCAGAACCATCGCCGAAGTTATGGATCTGAACGAGGTATATCATGCCGTCGTCGCTGCAGAAGGTCGAACCACCGCCCCACTCGCCGCCCCAGTTCGCCAGCGCTGGCCTGCCCCTGCCCCTGAGTGGCCCCACCCTGATTGCGCCCAACCAGTCCCTCTGCCCGCCTTTCTTCAATGCTTTCAACTAAGCACCAGTCGAGGGCGTCCCAGCGGCGACGCATCGGTTTTTGGTACCGACATTCGGAGGTTCGATCCCTCCCGCCCCAGCCATCTATCTGAAATCGAGCGACCGTAGCGGTGACCGGACTTCAGACCGGGGTTCAAGCGTTTCCCCTGAGTCGAGCCAATTCAGTAGGATCAGGCCCCGGCGCGGCCGGAATGTCGCTAGCGCCCGATCAAACCGTATTGCCGCGCCTTGTTGCGCAAGAACGGCAGCCCCTCGCCGATCACCTGTTCTGCACTGTCGGCGACCGGACGCCAGACCGACAGACCCCAGGCCAGTTCCGGCGGCATGTTGATGAAGCTTTCCATCGCCATACCGCCCTTGAACCCGATTGCCGCAAGGGCCGCAAATATCTCGTCCCAGTCACAGGTCCCCGACCCCGGCACGCCCCGGTCGCTTTCCGACAGATGAATGTAGCGCAAATGCTCACGCGCCGCGATCACCCCCTGAGCGGCGCCCTTCTCTTCGATGTTCATGTGGTAGGTGTCGAGATGAACGAACAGGTTCGGCTCGCCGACCTTTTCGATCATGGCGACGGCCTGCCAACCGGTGTTCAGCAGATGCGTTTCGTAGCGGTTCACCGGTTCGATCCCAAGGCTGAGCCCCAGCCGCGCCGCATGCCGGGCGGCGGTGCGCAGACCCCGCGCCACATTGTCCAGCTCCTGCAGTGTCGGCGGCAGCCCTGACCGCTCGCCAATTCCGCCGTAGGTCACGCCGGACAGCGCCTCTGCCCCCATCGCTGCGGTCACTTCGAGCGCTGAACCCAAGAACGCAACCCCGAGGTCGGTATTGCGCGACAGCCAGCAACCCTCGGGCAAGCCAAGGGAGCCCACGGCGCGAAGCTGGTTCTTTTCCAGCAGGTTGCGGGTATGGGACGCGTCTATCCGTCCCGGATTCAATACGGCGATTTCAATGAAATCAAAGCGGTGATGCACGGCCTGTGCAATGGCCGCCTCGGCGGCGGATGGAGTCCAGTCCATCGTCCAGATGCTGGAATGAATGCCAAAGCCTTCCATCATGCCCTCCCGCTTTGACCGGACAGTGACACTCAACGCCTGTGGGCGTCAATCGCGGTGGGCCAAGGCCTCGGACAGCAGGGTGCGCACCACGTCGGACGGAACGTCGTCGGCCACGAAGGTTTGTCCAATGTCGCGAGCCAGAATGAAGCGCAACTTGCCATCGACAACCTTCTTGTCTTGTCCCATCAGCCGCAGCAATCCCGCCGCATCGGGCAAATCGCCCGGTATATCGGCAAGATCGGTCTTCATGCCCATGGTTTTCAGATGCGCCCTCACCCGGCTGGGTGCTTCCTGAGAACACAGGCCCAGCCTCTGGCTGAGTTCAAACGCCAGTGCACAGCCGATGGCCACGCCTTCACCGTGCAGCAGCCGGTCGGAATATCCGGTGGCCTTTTCCAGGGCATGGCAGAAAGTATGGCCCAGGTTCAGCAGCGCGCGCTCGCCCTGTTCCGTCTCGTCCCGCGACACGATCCCGGCTTTCATTTCGACCGACCGGGTCACCGCATGAAGCCGCGCCGCCTCATCCCCTGAAATCACCCTGGGGCCGTCGCGTTCCAGCCAGTCGAAAAATGCCGCGTCGCCCAACAAACCGTATTTGACGACCTCGCCATAGCCTGCCAGCAGGTCGCGGCGTGGCAAGGTGTCAAGGACAGCGATGTCGGCCAGAACCAGCGACGGCTGATGGAATGCGCCAACCAGATTCTTGCCCTGACTGGTGTTGATGCCGGTCTTGCCGCCGACCGAACTGTCAACCTGTGCCAGCAGGGTCGTCGGGACCTGAACGAACCGAACGCCGCGCCGCAACACGGCTGCGGCAAAGCCAACGAGATCGCCAACCACACCGCCGCCAAACGCCACGACCACATCGCGGCGTTCGATCTTTTGCTCCAGAAGCCAATCGACGCAGCGCGTGAACTGGTCCCAGCCTTTTGTCGCTTCGCCGGGTGGCAGCGCCAGAGCGGTCATTGCGATGCCCTCTGCTTCCAGCGACTTCGCCAGCCGCATCAGATGATGGGCCGCCACGGTTTCGTCGGTGACCACGGCAACCTTGCGCCGCTTCAGCAGAGGCGAGATTTCGCGGCCAAGATTGTCGATCAGACCTGAACCGATCCGCACCTCATAACTGCGGCTTCCAAGAGCCACAGGGACGACATTCGGCATTTCAGGTCCTTTCCAACACATCAGGGCGCCCGGCAAGGGCATCGGCCACCCGCAAGGCCATTGCCTCTACCGAGAGGTCAGGCAGGCTGTCCACAACGAGGTCAGCCAGAGAATAGAACGGCACCCGGGCGTCATGGATCTGGCGCAACGTCTCACGCGGGTTGGCGGTGCGCAGCAAGGGCCGCGTGGTCTTGTGACGGACACGCTGCCACAAAAGATCAAGGTCGGCGCGCAGCCAGACCGAAATGCCGGCGTCATGAATCATCTGGCGATTGGCTTGCGACAGGAAAGCGCCGCCACCCGTCGACAGGACGCAGGGCTGACCGCGCAGCAACCGCGCCAGAACCTCGGACTCGCGCGAGCGAAAGAAGGCCTCGCCATCGCGTTCGAATATCTCGGCGATGCTGCGGTTGGCAGCCAGCACGATCTCTTCGTCCGAATCACGGAAGTCGACGGTCAGCAGCCGTGCAAGGGCCGTACCCACGGCCGTCTTGCCCGCCCCCATCATCCCCACCATCACCACGGTCTTTTTCAGCCGTTGCATTCTGTCTGTTCCGGTCCCATCTTCGCCTGTGGTACGGGCCCAAATGACGATTTGTGGCACTCGTCCGCTTGCAAGCGCAACTTTCTTCCCTGAATGGCGTGAAGTTGCGGCGAATGCCATATATATTCGCGCACTGAGGCACTATGCGGTGCGGGCGCAATACGGCTGGCCAGATCAGCCCAATCAGAAAGGCGAACAGCCATGGGTCGTTTGATTAAGGCGGTGCTAGTTTTGGCGATACTGGGTTTTGTGGGTCTGGTGGGTTATGCATATCTGGCGGATCTTGCCCCGCAATCAACTGAAGTGAAGGTCCCGGTGATATTGAATGTCGATTGACGGGATTCGCCTCTTTGCCATCTGCCTGACGTCAGCTGGACTGGCCATGCCGGCCCGGGCCGAGGCACCGCTTTCAGCCATTGACTGGCTGTCGCAATCCATTGTCACGCCGGCAGCCCAACCTGCCCCCACCGAGCCCGCCGTCACGACCGACAGCGGGGCGCTGCCCGAAAACGTGACAACGTCGGTCCTTGGGCAGGCCTCGCTTGATGGCGTGGGCATTCTGCCGCCGCGGATCACGGGTCTGCCAAGCAACTTGTGGGGATTGGGGCGAACCGCGGATATCGAACAATTGCTGGCGGCTGGCGCGCCGCAGGATTTGCCCGCCTTGCAGGGCCTGCTGCTGACCGTTCTGCTGGCAGAGGCCGAACCTCCTTCCGATGCTGAGCCCGGCGAGAATCTGCTGCTGGCCCGTATCGACAAGCTTCTGTCGATCGGGGCGCTCGATCAGGCCCGCGCGCTTCTGGACGCTGCCGGTCCAACCGCCTCACCCGAGTTGTTTCGTCGCTATTTCGATGTGGCCCTGCTGATTGGAGATGAGGACACGGCCTGCCACCGTCTGCGCGACGCGCCCGGCCTTGCCCCGGCCCTGCCGACCCGCATCTTCTGTCTGGCGCGCGACGGCGATTTCGATGCGGCCGAGATTACCTTGGACACCGCACGCAGCCTTGGCACGGTGTCGCCGGAGGACGCCGCACTTCTGTACCGCTTCATGAACCCCGATCTCGATGACGCGGAAATCGCCCCGGTCCTGCCCAATCCGGTCACCCCCCTGACCATGCGGCTTTTTGAGGCGATCGGCGAGCCGATGTTGGGCGCGCCCCTTCCGGTTGCCTTCTCTTACGCCGATCTCTCGGACAAGGCGGGCTGGAAAGCGCAGATAGAGGCCGCGGAACGGCTGTCCCGCGCCGGAGCGATTGCACCCAATCTTCTTTTGGGCCTTTACACGAGCCAGAAGCCCGCCGCATCGGGCGGGGTCTGGGACCGGGTGGCCGCCTTCCAGAAACTCGACGCCGCGGTGGCGACGGGTGATGTCAGGGCGACGGATCAGGCTTTGCCGGCGGCCTGGGTTGAGATGAAGGTGGCGGAACTGGAAGTGCCACTGGCGGCGCTTTTTGCCGACAAGCTGTCCAAGATGGCGCTGGGCCCCGAGGCCGCTGAGATATCATTTCAGATGAGCCTCTTGTCCTCGGACTATGAAAGCCTTTCCGCCACGCGCCCTGCGACCTCGCCGCGCGATCTGTTCCTTGCGGCGCTTGCAAAAGGGGAACTGGCGGGCCTGATGCCAACCGAACCGATGTCGGAGGCCGTCGCAGCCGCCTTCACGACCCCGTCGATGGGAGATGATTTCAAGCAGATGCTGGATCAGAACCGTATCGGCGAAATCATCCTTCTTGCGATGTCGCGGATCGAACACGGGACAACGGGGGATCTGCGCGGCGTGACAGAGGGCCTGTCGGTCCTGCGGCATATCGGACTTGAAGACGCCGCGCGCCGCACCGCGTTGGAGTTGCTCTTGCTGGATCGACGCGGCTGAGATGGGCCGGAACTGACATGGATGCGAACCCGGATCGCTGGATCCTTACCTTTCTTGAGGCGCAAGCCGCAGAACAGGACGCCGCCCGCAACACCCAGCTTGCCTATGGCCGCGACCTGCTGGCCTTTTCAGACTGGCTGACCGACCACGGTCAGACCTTTGCAACCGCAAGCCGCGACAATGTGGAAGGTTACCTGATCTTCTGCGAGGCGGCCGGCCTGTCCGCAGCCACCCGCGCCCGTCGCCTGTCCGCGATCCGCCAGATCTACCGCTTTGCCAAGGAAGAGGGCTGGCGCGACGACAATCCCGCCATCCGCATCACCGGGCCGGGTGCAAGTCGGCACCTGCCGAAAACCCTGTCGCAAGATGACATGACCCGCATCGTCGAGGCGTCGCGGGAGTTCGGCCGGACACCGCGCGACCGCTGCCGCAACCTCGCCCTCGTGGAATTGCTTTATGCCACCGGAATGCGCGTGTCGGAACTTGTCGAACTTCCGGTCGCCGCCGTCAGGGGCGATCCGCGGATGATTCTGGTCAAGGGCAAGGGCGACAAGGAACGTCTGGTCCCGCTATCCTCCCCGTCCAAGGTCGCAATCGCGGCATGGCTGGACCATCGCAACGTCGAGGACGAGGCCGCCCGCGCTGCGGGCAAACCGATCAGCAAATTCCTGTTTCCCGGCCCCGGAGCAGCGGGACATCTGACGCGGCAGCACTTCTATCTCCTGATCAAGGACATCGCTGCGGCCGGTGGGGTTGACCCGTCCCGGGTGACACCTCACACCCTGCGCCACGCGTTCGCCACCCATCTTCTGGCCGGCGGCGCCGATCTGCGGGTGATCCAGACCCTGCTGGGCCATGCCGACCTCGCCACGACCGAGATCTATACCCATGTGCTGGAGGATCAGTTGAAAGAACTGGTCCTGACCCGCCATCCCCTTGCCCGCAAGACCTGAGAGGCCCCCATGCCCAACGAATTCGCCTTCTGGCAAAACCCGTCCTTCTGGCTGACCATTCTGGCCGTCGCTTTCCTGCTGTTTGTGGCGGCATTCTTCTCGGGGGCCGAAACCTCGTTGACGGCGGCATCGCGCGGCAAACTCAAGGCGCAGGCCGACCGCGGCTCGCGCGGGGCCAAGGCGGCGATGGAGGTGACGGATGACAGCGAACGGATGATCGGCGCGATCCTTCTGGGCAACAATGTCGCGAACACCCTGTCGGCGGCGCTCATGACCGTCATGCTGACCGATCTTTTCGGCGCGAACGGCGTGGCCATCGCCACGGTCGTGGTCACGACCCTTGTTCTGGTCTTTGGCGAGGTGCTGCCCAAGACCCTCGCCATCATCAACCCCGAACCCATCGCAACCCTGGTCGCCCCGCCGATCCGCATCCTGATCGTCCTTTTTTCCCCCATCGTCACCACCGTTCGCGCCCTCGTTCGCCTGATCCTGCGGCCCTTCGGCCTCAATCCTGACCCCGAAGCCAAGATCCTCGCCCTGCGCGAGGAAGTCTTTGGCGCCATTTCCCTCGGCCATTCGGAAGGCGCCTTTGAAAAAGAGGACCGCGACCGGCTGCTCGGCGCCCTCGACCTCGCCGACCGCACCGTCGATGAAATCATGCGTCACCGCCGCGAGATGGAGATGGTCGATGCCGACCTTGCCCCAGATGAGATCGTGGCACGGGTGCTGGCCTCATCGCACAGCCGCCTTCCGGTGTTTCGCGGCAGTGACGAAAACATCCTCGGCGTTATCCACGCCAAGGACCTCCTGCGCGAAGTGGCGCGGCTGGAAAAGGCCGGCTCTGATCTGACAACGCTGGATGTCGTGAAGGTCGCGATGAAACCCTACTTCATCCCGGACACCACCACCCTTGACGAACAGATGCGCGAATTCCTCAAGCGCCGTACCCACTTTGCGCTGGTCGTCGATGAATACGGCACCCTGCAGGGTCTGATGACACTGGAGGACATTCTGGAGGAAATCGTGGGCGAGATCACCGACGAGTTTGACGTCGTGGACAGCTCACAAGCGATCAAGAAGGCCGAGGACGGCGGTTATCTGGTCGAAGGCACCATGACGATCCGCGACCTCAACCGTGCGACCGACTGGAACCTGCCTGACGAAGAGGCCAACACCATTGCCGGCCTCGTGATCCATGAAGCCCAGATGATCCCGGCAGAGGGTCAGACCTTCTCGTTCCACGGCTTCCGTTTTGAAGTTGTCACCCGCCGCGAAAACCGTCTGACCCGTCTGAAGGTGCGCCAGCTTTGACAAGCGGCCGGATCCGGCGATCAAACGATGTCGATCAGGCTTTCCAACCCGGCCAGACCGGTCAGCCCCACCAGTTGCAGACTGTCACCATCGCCGAAATCCAGAACCACCCTGTTTGACAGCACGGTGGCAAAGCCGGCCACGACAGCGCCGGGCGTCAGGGTCTGGCCTGCCCAAAGCGCATCGTCCAGTTGCAAACGATCCAGTTGGGCGACCGAAAAATCGAAAATGCGGTCCAGGCCCGAACCCTTGGTAAAGACGAAAACATCCGACCCGGTATATCCGCGCAGCGCGTCATTGCCGAGCCCCCCGGCCAGGCTGTCGTTGCCACCTCCGCCAAACAACCTGTCCGCTCCCGCGCCGCCAAGAAGTTGATCGCTGCCACCCAGACCGTACAGAAAGTTGGCTGCCGCGTTGCCCGTCACCACGTTGGCTGCGGCGTTGCCAGTGGCTTGCAACGCCCCGACGCCGAGCAGCAGGACGTTGTTCACCCCCTGCCCCAACCACACCGTCCCGGAGGTGTAGAACGTCGTGCCCGACACAAGGTCCAGCTTGACGTTGCCCGGCGTCATGTCGACTTTGACCGAAAAGGCCATGCTGCCCGATTGACCCGTCACGTTGACGGCTCCCAAGGCATCAATCGCCAGAGCGTAACCGCCCGCAGCGGCCGTTTGGGTTGACAGACCGCCGGCCGAAAAAGTGACATTCGCCGTCCCTTCGCCCATCGAATAGAACTGATTGGCGTTGCTGTCGGCATAGGCCACGCCGGTCAGAAAATGGGCAGATCCGCTGGTCCCGAAGTCCTCGGTCAGCATGACGGCGTTGTAGGTCCTGCCACCGGACGTGAACTGGCCCGCTTCCGCCCCCAGCCCGACCTCGCGGAAACTTTCGTACAGCATGTTGGCGCGGTGCCCGGCGCTGAGAAACAGGTTGCGGTTCAGCGCCTCGATGGACCCCTCAACCGTCATTGTGCCGCTCGAGCCGACATAGGCGCAGTTCTCGCCATAGGTCGACCAGGCATAGCCCTGCGCCGAGATCCGGTCACCTGGCGACGATCCGTTCAGTCCCGTGTGCGAGAAAACATCAGCGCTCAGCATCCATTGGGTGTGCCCCGTCGCCGCCGCCTCAAGCAAGGCATTCGGCGCCAGAACCTGCTTGGCCGCAGTCGAGATCTGGCCCGCACTTAGCCCGTCGTTCAGGTCGACGCCCATTCGGGCCGCCTCGCCCGCCGGGTCAAGGCGGGCGCGGTTGATCAGTTCCAGCAGATACTGTTCGGCGGCTGTCAGCGTCATGGGGGCGTCTTCGCCTTGAAATGCCCCTGTTAACCAGAGGCATCACATTCTTGCGCCCAAACATGGCGAAAGTTTGCCCGCGGGGTCACCGCTTGCCGAAGATCGACCCCAGAATGCCGCGGACCACCGCTTGCCCGGTTTTGGAGCCCAATTGACGGGCAAAGCTCTTGGCAAAGGCCTCCCCCATCGAATCGTTGCGGCTTGACCCGCCGGTGGTGCGGGTCTTTGGCGTTGAACTGGACGTCCCTTGACCGTCATTGCCGTAGCGGCGGGCGTTCTGGAACTCGGGTTGATCGCCCCGATCAGTTTCAGTCTGGGTCGCAGCAGTCTCCGCCGCTTTTTCGGCCCTGACCCGCAAACGCTCATAAGCGGAATCGCGGTCAACGGTCTGACTGTATTTTGTCGACATGGGCGATGCCGCTATGAACGCAGCCCTGAGGGCCGGATCGATCGGCCCCAATTGCGACGACGGCGGGCGCACCAAGGTGCGCTCCACGACGCCTGGAATGCCCTTGTCCTGCAGGAACGAGGTCACAGCCTCACCCGTCCCCACTTCGCGGATCGCCTGGGCTGTGTCAAAGCGGGGATTGGGGCGGTAGGTTTCGGCGGCATGGGCCAGATCCTTCTGATCCTTCGGCGTGAAGGCGCGAAGGCCATGCTGCACGCGGTTGCCCAGCTGGCCCAGAATCA
Source organism: Rhodobacterales bacterium (assembly GCA_031361245.1). Lineage (GTDB taxonomy): Bacteria > Pseudomonadota > Alphaproteobacteria > Rhodobacterales > Rhodobacteraceae > Stagnihabitans. Next base: position 8,025 of record JANMCI010000121.1, on the reverse strand, counting down.
CTTCCGGAATGTCGGCCGGATTCTGGCTGATGAAGTAGACCCCCACCCCTTTGGATCGGATCAGGCGCGCCACCTGCTCAACCTTGGTGATCAGCGCCTTTGGCGCATCGGTGAACAGCAGATGCGCTTCATCAAAGAAGAATACCAGCTTCGGTTTGTCCGGGTCCCCGACCTCGGGCAAGGTCTCGAACAATTCCGACAAGAGCCACAGCAGGAAGGTCGCGTATAGTTGCGGACTTTGCATCAATTTGTCGGCGGCAAGAATGTTGATGACGCCGGCGCCCTGCGAATCAAGCCGCATGATATCAGCCAGTTCCAACGCCGGCTCACCAAACATCTGGGATGCGCCCTGATTCTCCAGGGTCAGCAGCTGCCGCTGGATGGCTGCGATCGAGGTGGCCGAAACGAGGCCGTAACGCTGGGAAATCTCGGCCGCATTTTCGGCGATGAACACCAGCAGGGCTTGCAGATCCTTCAGGTCGAGCAGCGGCAGGTGTTCTTCATCCGCCATGCGGAACGCGACGTTCAGCACCCCCTCCTGAGTGTCGTTCAACTGCAATATCCGCGCCAGCAACAAGGGACCCATCTCGGCAACGGTCGCCCGGACCGGGTGGCCCGATTGCCCAAAGACATCCCAATAAGTCACTGGAAACGCGCGGTATTGCAGGTCAAATCCAATGGTTTGTGCGCGCTTGGTAAAGGCTTCATGCAGCTTGTGGTTCACGGAACCCGCAACCGCGATCCCCGCCAGATCACCCTTCACGTCAGCCATGAAAACCGGGACGCCCTCGGCCGAAAAACTTTCGGCAAGAACCTGCAGGGTCACGGTCTTTCCGGTTCCCGTAGCCCCGGCAATCAATCCGTGACGGTTGCCATACTTCAGCAGCAGGTTCTGCGCCTCGGCATATCCCACGCCCCCACCACCCACAAATACCTGATCCGCCATGTTCGCTTCCCATCTAGAACTGCAACCCCTTGTTAGCGGGTTTTGCGCAACGTTCACGCCCAAAATCATATGTTAATCTTTTTGAGAGATTGTTCTTGCATCGGGCCCGCGACGCTTCGTTGCCGCCCGATGTGACTTCCTCCCTGTCAGACTGGCCGCGCCCTCACCGGTGCGGCCTTTTTTCTGTCCCTTCAGCTGCAATTTCCCTGTTGACGGCTGTTAGAAACCGCAATAGCGTCCCCAACATCAAGTCGGCCAGTCCGACAGGGAGCAAAATAATGTCGTGAAAAAGGGCCGGACTACCGGCCCTTTTTGCTTTTGGATCAATGTTTTCCACGGCGTTCCTCTTTCCGCCGGTTTCAGGTTGAAATGCTGGTTTTCCGCTCATTTCACATTTCACACCTGACGACGGGGCACGCCTCGTGTTAAACGACGCCAAATCAATGAGGACGGACGCAATGCTCAAGACTTTTCAAGCCCTTGCCCTTGGTTTCAGCCTGCTGGCCCTGACTTCCGCCGCAACCGCCCAAACGCCCGACACGCCTGCCGTCGAGCCGCCCGCTGCCGATGCGGCGGTTCCAAACGATCTCTCGATGGGCGTCGAACCGCTGCCCGGTCTGCCCTCCCAGACCGAGGCCGACGTTGGGGCGACCTATCTGGCGGCAAGCTTTGACAAATGGGAACAGCGCTGCGTCAAGACGGCGGATGGTGCCGACCCGTGCCAGCTTTACCAATTGCTGCTGGACAAGGACGGCAATTCGGTTGCCGAGATCTTTCTCTTTGACCTGCCGGCGGGCGGCAAAGCCGTCGCCGGGGCCACGGTCATGGCGCCGCTTGAAACCCTGTTGACCGCCAATCTGAAGATCACCGTCGATACAGCCAAGGCGCGGATTTATCCTTTTGCCTTCTGCACCAAAGTCGGCTGTGTTGCGCGCATTGGCTTTACCGCCGATGAATTGGCGGGGTTCAAGAAGGGGATCAAAGGCGTTCTGACCATTGTTCCAGCCGCAGCCCCGGACAAGTCGGTCGATCTTGAACTGACGTTGAAGGGCTTCACCGCTGGGTTCGAAGCTGTCGCCGCCGCCAACGTCAAATAAGCCGGCCCGGCCACGCGCGAAAACCGCACCGTCCGAACAGCGGTTCTGGTCACAGGGCTTTCAGGGCAATGACCGCGTTCATCCCGCCGAAGGCAAAGGAATTGCTCAAGGTGGCCCGCACGGTGGCAGTGCGGGCGACGTTCGCCACGACATCCATCGTGCAATCGGCGTCTTGACCAAGGTAGCTGATCGTCGGGGCCAGCACCCCCTCGTTCAGGGCCATCAGACAGGCCAGCAATTCCACCGCGCCCGCCCCGCCCATCAAATGGCCGTGCATGGCCTTGGTTGACGACATCGGCGGGACATCGCTTCCGAACACTTGCCGAACGGCGGCGCATTCCGCCCGGTCATTGGCTCTGGTTCCCGTGCCGTGGGCGTTGATATAGCCGACATCGGTCGGGGCAAGCCCGGCATCCTGCAGACACCGCGCCATCGCCCGCACCGCCCCCGGAACCGACGACTGAACCATGTCCTCGCCGTCCGAGGTCATTGAGAAACCAGCTATTTCTGCCAATATCGGAGCGCCTCGCGCGACTGCGTGGTCGTAAGCCTCCAACACAAAGACCGCCGCCCCCTCGCCCATCACCATGCCGTCGCGTCCGGCAGAAAACGGCCTGCAAGCGGTGTGCGACAGCACGCGCAGCCCTTCCCAGGCCTTGATCCCGCCAAAACACAGCATGGCATCAGACCCGCCCGCCACCATCGCCGTCGCAGCACCGCTCCGAATCAGCTGGAACGCCTGTCCGATGGCATGGTTGGACGACGCGCAGGCCGACGATACCGCATAACAGGGCCCGTGCAGCCCGTATGCGATGGAGATGTGACTTGCGGCGGCATTCATCATCAAGCGCGGCACGACGAAAGGATGGACCCGTGTCTTGCGCGCCTCATAAACCGCCCGGTAGTTCTCATCCTCTGTCTGCAAACCGCCGCCCGCTGACCCGATGATCACGCCCGTCGTTTCGGCCAGATCATCAAAAACGATCCCGGATGAGGCGACCGCCTGCCGGGCAGCGACCAGGGCATATTGGCTGAACGGGTCCATCAGGGTCAGTTCGGCTTGGGTGAACTGTGCAGCCGCGTCCCAACCCCTGATCTGCGCGCCAATCCTGACCGAAAGCCGCTCGACATCGCGGATATCCAGCGGACCGATCGCGCAACGCCCCTCCCGCATTGCGGCAAAGGTGCCCGCGACATCCTGTGCCAGCGGATTGACCGTCCCGGCACCTGTGATGACCACCCGCCTCATGAAACCTTTTCGGCCACAAGCCCTCGCACCGCAGCCACGACGGCTCCGACGGTCGAGACGTCAAAATCCTGCAGCCCGCTGTCATTGGCGTTGAACGGCACCGTAATGTCAAAGGCCTCTTCGATGGCAAAGACCACCTCGACCAGACCAAGCGAATCCAGCCCCAGGCTCTCCGGCGTGGCCTCTTGCCTGACGGCGTCGACCGGGACCATCGCCTGCGCCGCAACGATCCGCACCACCACCGCGGCAACAGGATCGCTCACCTCATTCATCGTCTGCCGCTTCCGTTCCCAGCTTTGCCTCGATCGCCGCCACCCGGGCCGCCAATCTGGGCAAACGCCGCAATGCCTTGTTCATCTGGATCTGGCTGTCCATTTTCACGGCCGGATAGCCCAGCACGACCCGCCCCGCCGGCTGGTTGGTCTGTATGACGGTGGCCGCCCCCGCGATCACATCATCGCCCACGAACAGGTTGTCCGAGACACCGGCTTTGCCGCCCAACACCACGCGATTTCCGATCTTCGTGGACCCCGCGATACCGACTTGCCCGCACAGCAGGCAATCCTCGCCGATCTGGACGTTGTGACCGATCTGCACCAAATTGTCCAACTTGGTCCCGTTGCCGATTTCCGTATCGCGGATCGTGCCACGGTCGATGCAGGAATTGGCCCCCACCTCAACATCGTCGCCAATCCTGACCGCCCCAAGCGAGTGAATCCTCACCCAGCCTTGGGCATTGATCTCTGCACGTTTTCCCAGCGTGCTGCGCACCTCTTCAACGCCGCCCCGCTCCGGCGTCACGAACGAGAACCCGTCGCCCCCAATGACCGCACCGGGATTGCAGCGGAACCGATCCCCAATTCGCACCCCGGCCCCGATTCTGACACCTTCCAGGATCAGGGCATCCTCGCCGATTTCCACTGCGTCCCCGATCGAGACATGGGAGGAAATTCTGGCCCCCCGCCCAATCCGGGCACCGGCGCCGACGGTTGAAAACGGCCCGATGGCAGCGCCCTCCCCGATCACGACCCCGTCGCCGATGACGCTCAGCGCATGGATGCCCGGTGCAATGGTAACGCCACTGTCCAGCAGCCGGGTCAGCCCCGCCATGGCCATCCGTCCTCGAGGAGCAAAGATGGCGGCAACCAAACCCAATCCACGCCAGTCGGCCCCGGGCCACAGCATGGCGGCCCGGGCTTTTCCGAGGGCCAGACCTTCGGCAAACTTGGGATCCATCGCCAGTGCCAAATCGTCGGAATTCGCCGACGCAGGTTCGGCGGCGTGCGTGATCACCAAATCCAGATCGCCCGCTGCCTCGGCCCCCAGGGCCTGTGCGATGTCTCCGATCCTGTATTCCATCAAAGGCTCCCGCAGGTTTGGCTAAGACCTATAACGGATCGCGGGCGGATTGTATCACAAACCGCCTGTCACGACCCCGGGCCCGGTCGGGCGGTTACGCTGTTCCCGCCGCTTCCAGAGCGTTGAATACCGCGGCATCACGGCCATAGACATCCGCCAGATAGGCAATCTTGCCCTGCTCGGTCGGCCAGGCCGTGAAATAGACCAGATGCACCGGAATGGGCTCATCCAGGTTCAGCACCGATTCGCGACCGCCCGCCAGATAGGATTTGAACAGCCCCTTGGGGTCATCGCTCTGCCGTGCCAGCAACGTATAGGCCAGATCAAAAGGCGAGCCCACGCGGATACAGCCATGGCTGAAGGCGCGAACTTCCTTGTCGAACAAGGACTTGCTGGGAGTGTCATGCAGATAGATGTTGAAGGGATTCGGGAACATGAACTTGACCTTGCCCAACGCATTGCCATCAGACGGCGGCTGCCGCAGGGCATAGGGAAAGTTCTTCATGTTATAGGCGGCGAAATTGATCGCGGACCGCGGAACGATGCGTCCCGCGCGATCCACGACCTGCAACTGGCCCTGCGCATTGGCGTTGCGCTGCAGCATCGGTAGATATTCCTTGACGGTGATCGAGCGCGGCACCGACCAGGTCGGATTGACAACCATGAACTTCATGAGTTCTGAAAATTCCGGGCTTTCGGTATCTGCGCCGACCTTGCCGATCACCACACGGGTGCGAAAGGTCACTTTGCCATTGTCCACGACCTTGGCGACAAAGTCGGGCTGGTTCACCCAGATATGGCGGTCTCCGCGTGGGCTGTTGCCCATCCAGCGCAGCCGCTCCATCGCCACGACGACCGCGCGCAGGCGCTGATCGGCTTCGACGTTCAGCGCGGTCACGGTCCGGGCATCCGCGCGACCATCGGCGTTCAACCCATGGTTCAACTGGAACCGCTGCACGGCCTCGGCGATGGTTGCGTCGTAGTCTTGCGCGAAGGACCGTTCCAGGTAACCCAATTGGATCAGGCGATCGCGCATCTGCACCACGGCCAGTCCGGTGTCACCCAACTCCAGCGCCTCGGCGCCGATCTGTGGCCCGTAGCCGCCCGCGGCAATGACTGCCTCCAAGGCGAACTTTTCCTTCATCAGTCGCGCGTATTCCGGGGCCGCCGGGGCAAATCCCGCCAGAAGCCGGTCAAGATCTGCGGTCGCGGCCGCCGCCAGCACCGTTGCTCCGTCAGGCCGTTGCACCGTGCGCTTGATGCCGGGCGACACTGACGACGGCTCCAGCGCCCCCGACGAAAGATCGCGCGCAAAGGCCAGGAGGGCGCGGCTGGCCGCGAGTTCCAGCCGTCCAAGATCGCCCTCGGTGTCGGCGGCCGCGAACATCCGCCGCAAGCCCGCCGCATCGTACCGCGCTACCGGCAGACCATGCGCTGCAGCCCCGTCAAGAGCAGCAAACAGGCTGCGGCGGCGCGCGTCATCCGACGGACCCGTCCACAAGGTGGCATAGTTACGATCGCGGTAGAACCCAGCCAGCGTCTCGTCATCCTGCGCGGCTGCCGCCAAGGCTTGCGCAAAAGCTGAAATCAGTCCGTCCGCCGAAGCTGGCATCGCCAGAAATACCGCCCCGGTCGCCAAGGCAGAGGTCATGAGACCAAGGACCCCGCGCCGGTCGATTGCAAAGGTCATTTCGCTCAATTCTCCGTCAAAACCGCCGTTGTCCCGGGACCGAGGACGCATGCCCGATCCTCAAAGGTTCAAGCCCGCATGCGCCAAAGTTGCGGCAAAATCAAGCGCAAGTAAACGATGCTTTCGACCGTGTCACGCATGTGTCACCGACGCCCGTTTTGCCCTCTTTTCATTGTCGCCAAAGTTAGCGCAATCGAAAAGGTTCCCTTTTCGGCCGCAACTGCCCCTGCATTCAGCAATTTTTTGCCTATTGGCCCCATCCTGCCAAAAAGCCGGGCACAAATTTGTTGGGCTTCATGACGACTTGTGCCATAGCTTTCTGGCACTTTCGGGATGAAGTGACAAAAAAGCCGTCGGCATAGACGGTAGAAAACTGAATGGGACAGGCTCTTCACATGACAGATTCCACCTCGGGCTTGATCACGCGGCGCGGTTTGCTTGGCGTGTTCGCAGCAGGAATGGTTGCTGCCGCACCAACCTACTCGAACGCTTTCGGCCTGTTGCGCGGTGCAGGTGATATCCGTCGGGTCAAGATGTATTCGGGACGCTCGGGCGAGACTGTCGACGCGATCTACTGGATCGACGGCAAGTACATTCCGGAAGTTCTGAAAGAAATCAACCACTTCATGCGCGACCTGCGGGCCGATCAGGCCGTCAAGATGAACCCGGGCAATCTGGACATCATCGCCGCCACTCATAACCTCTTGGACGTGAACGAACCCTACGTGCTGCTGTCGGGCTATCGCAGCCCCGCCACCAACGCGATGTTGCGCGAACGCTCCAGCGGCGTGGCACGCAATTCGCTGCATATGAAGGGCATGGCCGCCGATCTGCGGCTCAAGTCGCGCTCGGTCAGCCAGATGGCCCGCGCCGCAGAAGCCTGCAGCGCCGGAGGAGTCGGCCGTTACAGCCGGTCAAACTTCGTCCACATGGATTGCGGCCCTGTCCGCACCTGGGGTGGCTGAGCGGAACTCCCTATCACTTGATGCAATAAAGGCGCCTCAGGGCGCCTTTGCTTTTTCCACGCGCCGGCCATTGTTTCTGAATGGCCGTGGTTCATAGCATTCCAGACCGGCAATCCGCCCCCCCCGCCCCTCAGGCGTCGCCTTGGTCCTGCACCTGATCAATCCGCCCCTTAAACCCTTGAGCCACCACGAACTTCTCCGAGGAATCCGCCCGGCTGGCCGGCGGTTTCACATTGGCCACCTTCTTGAAATAGCGCTTGAGCGTGGCCTGCAGCTGGGCCTCGGCCCCGCCCGCCAGAACTTTTGCCACGAATGAGCCGCCTTCCTCCAGAACGTCAAAGGCAAACTCCGCCGCCGCTTCGCATAGCGCGATGATCCTGAGGTGATCGGTCCCCTTGTGCCCCGACGAGGCCGCCGCCATGTCCGACATCACCACGTCGGCCTTGCCGCCCAGCCATTCCTTGACCTGATCCTCCGCACCTTCGGCCAGAAAGTCCAGCTGATGGACCTGAGCGCCCGAGATCGGCTCTATCGCCTGCAAATCGACCCCCAACACCGTTCCGACCGGTTTCTTGGGGTTCTCGCCCAAGGCGTTCACCCGCGCGACCGCGATCTGACACCACCCGCCCGGCGCGCACCCCAGATCGACAACCCGGGCTCCGGGCACGAGAAAGCCGAACTTGTCGTCCAGCTCCAGGATCTTGTAGGCGGCCCGCCCC
>JANMCI010000107.1:0-3259 GCA_031361245.1 Rhodobacterales bacterium | reverse complement strand
TGCTTTCAGAACTGGCCGAATCCGCATTGGCGATTGTTCGCTGGAAACCGAATGTCAAGTTTGCGCCATGGCTGTTCCGCTTCGGAGGGTCAGAAGATGAGGTGATCTCGCCAGATGTCGTGTCAGCCACAGGTGACACATCACTATCTAGAGATTCTAAGAACAAAACTATCTTCTCTGGGAGGATTGAAATAGACGCGAAGACCAACGTCTACCACACGCCCTGGGCAGAACTGATCAGAGCCGCGAAATCGTCCCTCGCCTGTTGGAATGTCGACACCCAGGCAATTTGGGAGCGCTTTGTGGCCTTCAACAAGGCGCGGGGAAACGCGGCTGTTCCGGCAGGGTTTCTTTTGGGATTCATGCGTAAGTGGCGGACTTCCTCAGGTGCAGGAGCGATATCGATATCCGACGCCAAACCTAAGCACATGCTTGATCCAGTTAAGCAGGAACTGCACCGCCTTATCGCAGCTGCGCCGAGCAAGAACAGGGAATTTCACGCATCAGACCTCCGTCAGCGGATCGGTCAGGCGGCCTATGATGCCCGCGTCCTCGACGTGGTGAGGCAGTTTGATTGCCCTAGGTTCACAGCAACCCTCGCGGTGCATGGAACCGCCGTATCGGCTAGGGAAATATCATCGTGAAACAAGGATTTGCTATCAGCTTCGACGAACTAGAGCCTGTTGAGTAGCCGCATCAGCATAGTTCCTGCGCTTCGACATCTTGCCAATCCCCGGATTCATCGAATTCGTCGGGTCGATTGATGCGTAGAACGCCGCCAAGTCGGGCTTGGCGGTGTAAAGGTGTCCGACATTGTGTTCGGCGGGATATTCGGCGCCCCGTTGGTCCAGCATCGTCAGTATGGCCGCTTTAACTGCGGCCGCGTCCGCGCCCTTGCGCAGCACATAATCCTGATGGAAAACGTGGCAAAGGAAGTGCCCGTAATAGAGCCGATGCAGAATTTGCTCGGAGATATGGTGCGGCAATACCTCCACCCATGAGCTTTCGTTTCGCTTGAGAGCAATATCAAGTGCTAGGATTTCTTCGACCTCATCGGCATGGATAGCCTGATAGCGCACGGCTGCACCCGCCACGGCAAATCGATGCAGGCCTGCAATCTTGGCCTCTTTCGTGGTGCAGGCGAACCAGTCACCGTCAAGGCCAGAGAAGTGTCTGGCCAGCAGCGCCTCGGCTTCGTCGATGCCGCCGTCATGGGCCTTCAGGATTAGATGGTGTTCGAAGCGGTCCCGGAATGCCATCATTCTCTTGGAGAGGACGCGCGGTGCCAGTCGGCTCAGTCCCTGCATCAATCTATCCGTAAAGTGACGCAGACCAGAGATCGCTTTCAACCGGGCATCGATTGCGCCCTTCAGGGCGAAAAAGCCCGGGAGCCGGTCGGGGCCGAGCCAGTTTATCATCAGCACGGTATCCTTGCCGTAGCCTTCGGCAATGTCATAGGCGTCGCGGTGAATGTATTCCGCGGATACCGGCAAGGTCTTGAACTGGCTGAGGATGTGGCCTCGCAACAAGGTCAGGTCGTCGGGGTTGTTGGTGCCGATGTAGAACGCCTTTTCGGCACCATTCATAGCATAGGTATCTAGTCGTACCGCAAACACCGCCAACTTGCCGGCGCAGCCCGACGCCTCGAAGAGACGCCGCTTGTCAGCATTGTATCTGGCCGGGGTATCAGCTGCCACATCGCGCAGTCGCGTCACATAATCGGTGTCAGAGGCGCGACGGTTGAGCGATGCGATGTCCGGAATGGAAAACTTGCCCGCCTGCAGCCGTGTCAGGATTTCATCGGGCGTGGCGCCTAGATCGATCCCGAGATGATTGATCAGTTCCAGCCGCCCATCGGCTGCAATCCGAGCAAACAACGACAACTCTGTATAGGACGGGCCGCGCTCGACCAAGGACCCGCCCGAGTTGTTGCATACCCCGCCGATAATCGAAGCTCCTATGCAAGACGAACCAATCACCGAATGCGGCTGTCGCCCTAGCGGCTTGAGCCGCTTTTCCAGCGCGAACAGGGTCGCGCCGGGAAAGCTGATGATCTGGCGGCCACCGTCGATTGCCAGAATGCCATCCATTCTGCAGGTGTTGATCACAATGACCCCGCGATCATAGGTACCGTTGGGGGTCGATCCTTCGGTCAACCCAGTATTGGCCGCCTGCAGGATAACGATCTTGTCGGCGGCAACACAGGCCTGCAAGACTTGCCATTGCTCCAAAAGCGTGCCGGGTCGCACCACGGCCAGCGCCTCGCCCTCGCCCGACCGAAACCCTTTCCGAAACCGCGCCGTTCGACTAAGACCGGTCAGAACATGGCCCTTGCCGACCACAGAGCGCAGGCGGTTGAGCAGATCACCATCGGGCGTCATTTTCGAGCTCTGGCGTATTCAACGACGTTCTGACGCTGCTCTCCCAGTCCTTCGATCGACAATCGCATGACTTGACCTTCACGCAGATAGACCGGCGGTTTCTGTCCCAGCCCCACGCCGGGCGGGGTGCCGGTCGAGATGATATCGCCGGGATGCAGGCTCATGAACTGGCTGATGTAGCTGACCAGGTGTGCAACACCGAACACCATCGTGCGGGTCGAGCCATTCTGGAATCGGTGACCATCTACCTCGAGCCACATCGACAGGTTCTGCGGGTCGGGCACCTCGTCGCGGGTCACCAGCCAGGGGCCGATCGGGCCGAAGGTGTCAGCACTTTTGCCTTTTGTCCACTGGCCGCCGCGTTCGATCTGGAAGGCGCGTTCGGAAACGTCGTTTATGACACAATAGCCCGCGACATAGGCCAATGCTTCGGCCTCGGTCACATGGCGCGCGACCCGGCCGATAACCACGCCCAGTTCGACCTCCCAGTCGGTCTTTTCCGAGCCGCGCGGGATGATTATCTCATCGTTCGCACCACAGATCGCTGAAGTGGCCTTCATGAAGATGATCGGCTCGGGCGGCGCAGTGGCACCAGTTTCGGCGGCATGGTCCGAATAGTTCAGACCGATGCAGATGAACTTGCCGATGCCAGCAACACAGGGTCCAAGGCGGGTGCCAGGCGGCAGGGAGGGCAGCACACTCGCATCAACCCCACGCAGCATGGCCAGGCCCGCATCCGACAGGACAACGCCGCCGATATCGGGCACCAGCCCGGTCAGATCGCGCACCGAGCCGTCGCTGTGCAAAAGTCCGGGCTTTTCGGCTCCCGAAGAACCATGTCGCAAGAGTTTCATTTTCGTCTCCTCAGGTATTCGACC
>JANMCI010000070.1:0-12775 GCA_031361245.1 Rhodobacterales bacterium | reverse complement strand
TGATCGACTTGCCGGGGACGGCGCTGGAGGGAACGGCGACGCTGGTGCGGGCGGGCGGTGGCAAGGTGCTGGCGCTGCCGGCCGATGTCGGGGACCGCGCGGCGCTGGAGGCGGCCGCCAAACGCATCGCGGCGGAACTGCCGCCGGTCACGCTGGTGATGAACAATGCCGGCAAGGGCGAGCCGTCGTCCTGTCTGGGCGATGTCGCAGCCTTTGAGCGGACCTTTGCAACCAACCTCTGGGGCGTGATTCATGGCACGCAGGTCTTTGGGCCGCTGGTGCTGGCCCATGGGCAGGCTGGGGCGATCATCAACACCGGCTCCAAGCAGGGCATCACCACGCCGCCGGGCAACCCGGCCTACAATGTCTCGAAAGCCGGGGTGAAGGCGTTTACCGAGGCGTTGGCGCATGAGTTGCGCAACCGGCCGGGCAGCAAGGTCACAGCGCATCTGTTGATCCCGGGTTGGGTGCATACCGGCATGACGGCGGCTTCGGGCGCGCCCAAGCCCGCGGGGGCGTGGTCGGCGGAGGAGACGGTGGCGTTTCTGTGGGCGTCGCTGGAGCGGGGGGATTTCTATGTCCTGTGCCCCGACAACGACACGCCCCGCGCGCTGGATGAACAGCGCATCGCATGGGCGGCGGGGGACATCACCCAGAACCGGCCCGCCCTGTCGCGCTGGCATCCCGACTGGGCCGAGGCGTTCAAGGCGCAGCTGCGCTGAGCGCCGACGGCGCGCCTTGCGACGGAAATCCGGGGCTGTGGCGTTCAGGGCGGAACGGCGCGAACAAGGGATTTCGGCCATGAGCGACCATGACCATGACGGCGGGCTGGCCCGCGATTTGCCACTGTTGACGCGGCGGCGCATCGTCGCCGGGATCGGGCTGGCGGGGGTCGCCGGGGTGGGCGCATGGCTTCTGGGCGGCGCGCCGGGTCTGGCCGAAGGCAACATGACCGGCTCGGCGGCGGACGGGTCGGTCTGCCTGAAGGATCCGGTCGAGACGGGCGGCCCATTCCCGGCCGACGGGCACCAACACCAAGTCGGGGCAGACCGTCAATGCGCTGACGCAAAGCGGTGTGGTGCGCGATGACATGCGCAGCTCTTTCGGGGACATGGAGGGCGTGGCGGACGGGGTGCCGCTGGTGCTGGACATCACGCTGGTCGATGTGGGCAACGCCTGCGCGGCTCTGGGCGGTCATGCGATCTATCTCTGGCACGCCGATGCGACTGGGCAATATTCGCTTTACGACCTGCCCGAGCGGAACTGGCTGCGCGGGGTGGTGGTGACAGACGCCACCGGGCGGGCGCGGATCACCACGATCATTCCGGGCTGCTATGACGGGCGCTGGCCGCACATCCATTTCGAGGTCTTCGCCAATCCGCAGGCAGCGGTGTCGGGCGCGGCGGCGCTCCTTACCTCGCAATTCGCCTTTCCCGAGGCAGAGGTGGCGGCGGTCTATACCGCAGACGCCCGCTATCCGGCGAGCAAAGTCAATCTGACCGGGGTCAGCCTGACAGGGGACATGGTCTTTGGCGACAACACGGCCGAACATATCGCAGCGCAGACGCTGAAGCTGTCGGGTGATGCGGCGGCGGGGTTCACCGGCACGGCGACCATCGGGATCGCGGTCTGACGCGCGGCCAAGGCAACCTGAGCGAGGAGACAGGCGGGACGGGCCATGCGGCCCGTCTTTGGGTGCCTGTCAGACGCCGGCGGCCTGAATGGCCTTTTCCAGATCCTCGGCCTCTTCACAGGTGCCGCAAAGGCCCTTGAGCCGGTCCAGATTGGCTTTGGCGAGATCGGGTTTGCCGGTCTCAAGGAACAACTCGCCCTGATACTCCAGGGCGCCCAGATGGTCGGGGTTGATCGCCAGCACGGTCAGATAGGCGGCGGCGCTGTCGTCCTTGTTGCCCAGCATCCGGTTGGTGAAGCCCAGCAGATTCCATGCATCGGCGTTCTGGTCATCCACCTTGGTCAGGTTGATCAGGATCGGCAATGCGGCGACGAAATTGCCGGTGTCAACGAGGGCCTTGGCCTCGGCATAGACATCTTCGCTTGCGGCTTCGGTGCTGCTGCCGTCCGAAGTGCCTTCGGCAAAAACGGGGGCCACCATCAGCGACAACAGGCTGAAGAGGGCGACGGCGAGGGTTAGAATGGAATGAGGCATTGCGGGCTCCTGAGCGGTTTGGGGTGAGTGTAGCCCGCAGCGCGCCATTCGGGCATCAAGCCTGCGTGAGCGGCGGGTCATGGCCCTTGGGTCGGGGCCAGCCGGGTCGCCGTGCGGATCCAGTCCAGGCGGGCGGGGGGGACAAGGCCGAGACAATAGAAATTGGCGCCACTGGCATGGGGCCGGGTTGCGGCAAGCCGGGCTGCAAGGTCGGCGCGGTCGCGAGTGGCTGGGTGAAAGAGCTGAAAGCCCGCCACCAGCGCCTTGTCCGGTCCAAGGGCGGCGCGAAGCCCGGCCATCAGCGGCGCGATCCGGGCCTGCGGCGTATGGTAAGCGCAAAAGAGCAGGCCATCGACATGCGGGATCAGGCGGGGCAGGTCGATGCCGGAGGCCCAAGTCCCCTCGGCGTCGATCAGCGTGAGCTGGACGGGCGGGCGTACGACCGCGCGCAGGGCGGCCATGAGGCTGGTGACGGGGGTGGTGCGCCAGCGCAAGAAGGCATGAAGCTCGGGCCGCGGGGCGAAGGCGTCGGGGCCAAGTGCGGGGAAGTCCGGGAACTGGGCCACGGGCAGCTCACGCGCGAAGGCTGAGTCAAGATGGGCGGCGACGCTGCGGCGGGCGGCTTTGGCATCGATCCCGGCGGCTGTGGCCGCGGTCATGCAGTGGGGGCAGAAGCAGAGGCCAAGCAGGAATTCGTCTTCGGGCAGCACCGGCAAGCCGTCTTTTTCATGATGATAGCCGTGGGAAAATCCCAGGAAATCCGGGCTTTCAATCTCGATCCGGTCGGGGGCGTAAACCGAGGCGATCTCGGCCACCATGCGGATGACGTAGTCTCGGGCGGCCGGGCTGGAGGGGCAGAGGGCATAGAAATTGGGATCGCCATGGGCGGTGCGGGTGACATGGGCCGGGTGGGCCATCCCAAGGCGGGTGTTGTGCAGGCAGACCGTCCAGGCCGAGACCTTGAGCCCGCCCGCGTCGCGGCGGCGGATCAGGGCGGCCAGCATGTCGCCTTCGCTGGCCACGACATCGGCCATCAGGGGCTTGATCTCGGCCCGTTGCCAGCGGGCGGGATCGGGGCGGTAATAGACGGTGCCGTCTTGCGGGAAATAGACCCGGCGGCGGGGGTTGCCGGGCTGGAGGAAGCGCCCGGCGTGATAGGAGGCGGCAAGGCTGACCATGGTGGCCCCGGCGCCGCTCATGCGCGCGGTGGCGGCATCAAGGCCCAGATCGTGGAGGTCCCAAGGATAGGCCCAGATCGAGATGTCTCTCATGATGCGAACGTGGATCCAGAGGAGCGCCGTTGGCGCGAGTTTATTTCTCGCCTCTGGCGCAAGCGCCAACCGGCTCGGCGTTGGCGCCCTTCAGTCATGCCAACGGCCTGCAATGACCCGGCCCCTGGCGACAAAGCGCTGCGGGAAGGCGATGGTTTCGCCCAGCACGTCCTCAAGCTGGGTTGGGACATCCTGAAGGGCGATGACGCTGGCGTCGCCGGTGCTGCCGGGGCGCAGGGTGCCAAGATCGGGGCGGCGCAGGGCGGCGGCAGGGGCATGGGTGGTGGCGGCGATGATCTGGCGCAGCGGCATCCCGAGCGCCGCGAATTTGGTCATGGTGCGCAACAGGTCCCAAGCCGGGCCATTGATGCAGAGGGCATGGACATCGGAGGAAATCGTGTCGGGCGCGAAGCCTGCCGCCATCATCGCCCGGGCGGTGGTCCAGGAAAACGAGCCCATGCCGTGGCCGATGTCAAAGAGCACGTCGCGCGCACGGGCCCGGATCACAGCCTCGCGCAGGCGTCCGTCGGCCAGCACCGGGGCGTTGGGGAAGGGCCGGAAGGCATGGGTCAGCACATCGCCGGGGCGCAGGCGGTCCACGGCCTCGGAATAGGTCGGCGGGGCTTCGTCGATGTGGCACATCAGCGGCAGGCCGACGCGGTCAGCAGCGTCGAGGGCGAGGTCGAGAGGGGCCAGTCCCGAGGTGCCGCCGGCATGTTTGCCGATGCGGATCTTGATGCCGATGATGTGGTCGGGATGGTCGCGGGCCACGGCAACGGCTTCGCGGACGGCCATGAGGCGCAGGTCCTGCGCCTCGCCCACCGAGACGGTGGCCGAGAAGCCGTAGATGCCGGCGAAGGAGATGTTGAGATAGGCGAGGATGCGGGTTTGCGCCGGTTCGATCACATGGCGCAGGAAGCCTGCGAAATTTCCGGGGCCGGCAGAGCCGGTGTCGATGCAGGTGGTGACGGCGCTTTGCCTGCCATAAGCATCGGGATCGACGCCAAGCGAGGTGCCGCCCCAATAGACATGGGTGTGCAGGTCAATAAGGCCGGGGGTGACAAGCCAGCCGGTGACATCGCGCACGGGTCCGGCAAGGTTGTCCCCGATGGCCTGCACCTTGCCGCCCCCAAAGGCCACATCGGTCACGCGGTCGACGCCCTGCGACGGGTCGAACACGCGGCCGCCTTTGAGCACGAGGTCGGTCATGCGAGGCCCTCGGCCTGCAGGACCTGACGGATCGAGCGGGCGGTCTTGTCCACGATCTCGGTCAGTTCGTCGTCGGTGCTGTTGTAGGGCGGGGCGAGGATGACGATGTCGCCGGCGCGTCCATCGACATTGCCGCCCACGGGGTAGCAGATCAGGCCGTTCTCCATCGTCTGCTGGCGGATCTTGAGAAACAGTTTCCGGTCCGGGTCGAAGGGTTGTTTCGTCGCGCGGTCGGCGACCAGTTCGAGGCCGATGAAATGGCCGCGGCCACGGATGTCGCCAATGGCCTCCACGGAACCGATGGCATCGGAAAGCCATGATTTCAAACGGGTTTCATTGCCTTGCACGCGTGCAATCAGGTTGTCGCGGGCGATGATGCGCTGGACGGCCACGCCTGCGGCACAGGCGGCGGTGTGGCCCGTGAAGGTGTGGCCGGTGCCGAAGGCGCCGTCCTTTTCGCGGATCGCCTCCCAGACTTTCGTCGTGCAGATCGCGGCGCCAAGCGGGACATAGCCCGCGGCGAGGCCCTTGGCGACGGACATGATGTCGGGCTCGACGCCGTCATGCTCCAGCGCGCGCCAGGTGCCGGTGCGGCCGGAGCCGCACATGACCTCATCCGCGATCATCAGCACGCCGTGTCGGGTGCAGATGTCGCGGACCAGCCTGGCATAGCCGGGCGGGGCGGGGACGCAGCCGCCGGCCGCACCGACCACGGGCTCGAAGACGAAGGCGGCAATGGTTTCGGGGCCGTGGGCGAGGATGGCGGCTTCCAGTTCGGCGGCGGCAGCCACGCCCGCCGTTTCGGAGGTGGCGCCGGGCAGGGGGCGGTAGGCATTGGCCGGAGAGAGCTTGATCGAGGGGATGAAGGCGCCTTCATAGGCCAGGGTGCGCTCGGCAAAGCCCGAAAGGCCGAGGGCGCCGAGGGTGTTGCCGTGCCACGACCGCTGGCGCGAGATGAAGCGGCGGCGGGATTTCTGGCCGGTGGCGCTGTGGTATTGCAGCGCGATCTTGAGGCAGCTTTCGACGGCTTCGGAGCCGCTGGTGACAAAGACCATCTCGCTGAGCGTGCCGCCGCAGCGGGCGCGGATGATGTCGGTCAGCTCGTCGAGCGCGGAGGTGGTGAAGTTGTAGCGGTAGGCATGGGCGATATCGGACATCTGTGCCATGACGGCTGCGTTTACCTCGGGGTGGGCATGGCCGAGGCAATAGACGGCAGGGCCGCCGGAGCCGTCGATGTATTGCTTGCCCGCGGCGTCCCAGAGGTAGCTGCCGCGGGCATGGGTGACACGGGGCAGGGCGGCAGTGGTCTTGAGGGCGTCAGGGGTTTGGCGGGTCATGCGCTGTCCTTTTGTGCAGATTGTCAGGTGGGTCGCGGGCGGGCAAGTGCGTTTGCGTGGCTGCAAGGGGCGCACGGGCTGACGGCGGCGCAGGACTGCGGGGGAAACCAGGTGCCAGGTCGGGGCGCCGCCTTTGGGAAGGCGCCTCCGGCGGGAGTATTTGGCAAGGTGCAATGGGGCGGGAATGGCCTTCACAGACGGGCAGTGCGGCGCTAGGGTCCGGGGGATTTCAAGGGAGTTGGTGATGCGGGTTCTGTTTTGTCTTGCGCTTTTGCTGCCGGGGGCGGCGTTGGGGGATACCATTCTGGCGACCAGCCGGGTGACGGCGGTGACTGTTTATCCCGACGGAGCGCAGGTGACGCGCGAAGTGGTCTTCACCGCGGGCGCCGGGTCGCATGACGTGCTGATCACCGATCTGCCGGGCAGCACCGATGCCAACTTGCTGCGCGTCGTCTCGCCGGATACCGACCTCGGTTCATTTGCCCTGCGCGAGGACCGGCTGCCGCCGCGCGACGATGCGGTTTCGGCGGAAATGCAGGCGGGCAAGGATGCCGTCAAAGTGGCCAGGGTGGCGTTGCAAGGGGCCGAGGCCAAGGTGGCGGGCATCAAGGCGGAGGTCGAGGCGCAGGACGCGCAGATCAAGTTCCTGACCGGGGTGAAGGCCGATGGCACGGTGACGGCGGACAGCTTGTCGGCGGTGTCGCAGATGATCGGGACCGAAGTTCTGACCGCGCGGATGGCGGCCCTTGCGGCTGCGGCTAGCCTGCCAGATGCCGAAGAGGCCCTGACCAAAGCGCAGGACGAGCTTTCCAAGGCCGAAGCGGCAGTGGACGCGCTGGCCCAGCGGGATGCCGATTATCAGGCCCTGTCGGTGACGGTTGCCGCCAAGGGTGGCGAGGGGCATCTGGTTTTGACCCACTTCGTCTCCGAGGCTGGCTGGGGCCCGGTCTATGACATCACGCTGGATCGCAAGGCGGGCAAGCTGGCCCTGAAGCGGGGGGTGCTGGTCGGACAGTACTCCGGCGAGGATTGGGCGGGGGTTGATCTGACGCTGTCCACGGCCCGCCCGTCGTCGCGGTCGCAACCGGCGGTCCTGTGGCCATACCTGCGGCGGATCGAGGATCCGGTTCCAGCCGAGGACATGGCGCAGACGGACGGCCAAGGCGGCATTATGGAACCGGTGATGATACCGGAATCGGTGGCTGCAGTGACGAGTGCCGTGGCCAATTATCAGGGTGATACGGTGGTCTATCACTATCCCGACCCGGTCGATCTGGCGACCGATGTCGAGGCGTTGCGGTTAAAGCTCGACGAGTTGAGCTTTGTGCCGGAAGTCTTCGCACTTGCCGTGCCGCGCTATGAGGAGACTGCCTTCCTGATGGCAAAGCTGACCAATGACAGCGCGGACATCCTGCTGCCGGGCACGGCCTATCTATACCGCGACGGGGCGATGGTCGGGCAGACGCAGCTGGAAGCTCTGGCGCCGGGGGCCGAGACGGACCTTGGCTTTTGGCGCCATCGACGGCATCCGCCTGACCCGCGACATGCCGCAGCGGGCCGAGGGGGATCGCGGCATCATCACCACCTCGACCCAGATCGAGGAAAAGGCGGTGCTGCAGGTCGAGAACCTGACGGCAGAGGCCTGGGTGCTGCGGGTGTTGGATCAGGTGCCCTATTCCGAGCAGGAGGAGTTGGAGATCACCTATACCGCCGAACCGCCGGTCAGCGCGGCCGATGTCGATGGCAAGCGGGGCGTGCTGGCCTGGGACATGGACCTTGGGCCGGGGGAAAAGACGGCCATCACGCTGAAAAGCGTGATGTCATGGCCGGAGGGCAAGGTGCTGCGATAGGTTTTCACGCGTGCAATGGTTGCTTATCTGTGTTAAATCAATACGTTGCTGGTTGATAGTGGGATTGGCCCCTTTTGAAAGGGGCCAATCCGGTTTGGGTCAGGCGAGGGCGGGGCTGGGCGAGGGGTTCCGCAGCATGGCGGCGCCGGACGCGGCGAGCCAGAGCGACAGGACGACGTAGCCCAGCATCGCCGACAGGCCGAGGGCAGCACCACCCAGGCCGAGCGCCAGGGCCGGGCCCTCGAAAGCGCCGAGGCCGATCATCAGGGCGGCGAGTGCCCCCAGGGCGGGCAGGATGCGGGTGGCTTCCCGGCGCTGGATCAGCGCCATCAGGGCGACATGGCCAGCGGTCAGCAACATGCCCAGATGCTCGCCCAGCGCCATGCCGGAATAGGCGTGGATCAGGGCAAAACCCTGGGTGTCGTTCGCGGCGGCGAGGGCGGGCACGACGAGGACCCAGCGCAGCAGGCCCATGGCTTGCAACAACCCCGCCAGAACGCCGAGCAGGGCGGCGGAAATGGCCCATTCGGGCTGGGCCGCGAGCCGGCCTTTGGCGAAGGCATGGGCCAAGCTGACCGGAACCATCAGGATGGCGGCGAAGGCGAAGGCATACCAGGTGGCGACGAGGTCGGTTCCGCCCGCGTTGAAGGCGGCAAGGATCGCCTCGGTCGGTTCGCGCAGGATGTCGGGGTAGTCGAAGGTCGCGGCGAGGCGGGCGAAGGGCAGATTGAAGAGGACGGCGAGGGCGATAAGGGCAGTTCCGGTGGCTTTCATGGCGGTTCCTTTCGGGGGGGTTGAGAATGTCACTGATCGGTGACATAAACTCGCGCAATGAGTCGGTCAAGAAGAATGTCACTGGTCGGTGACAAAAAAGGCAGTCATTTTGGGCAATCGCGAAGAAACGACGGAGCGGATACTGGAGGCGGCATTGGCCGTGCTGGCCGAGGAGGGATTTGCGGCGCTGGGGATCAATGGCCTCGCGCGGCGGGCCGGGGCCGACAAGCAGTTGATCTATCGATATTTCGGCGGCCTCGACGGGGTGCTTGCGGCGCTGGGGCAGAAGGTTGCGGATCGGCTGACGACGGCGCTGGCGGCGCAGGGGCAGGTTCCGGGCAGCTATGGCGAGATGGCCGAGGGGATGCTGGTGGCCCTCCTGCGCCATCTGCGCGGCGATGCGGAATACCGCCAGTTGCGGCTGATGGAAGTGGTGGCACCGTCGCAGGCGACGGCGGCGTTCCGTGCGGCGCGCGGGCGGGCGATGGCGGAATGGGTGGCGGCGCGGGCGGCGGGACTGGCGCCGCCCGAGGCGGTGGACGTAGCGGCGGTGAATGCGGTGTTGATTGCGGCGGTGGAGGGACTGGCTGTTTTGGGGGCAGTGGGGGTAAGCGACGCGGACCGGGTCGAAGCGGCGGTGCGGGCGCTGGTGCAAGGGGTCTATGGCGGCGAGAGTCGGGGTGGACCCAGACCTACACCGGGATGAAGCCGCGCGCAGGGTCGTATTGTTCCAAGGCGCCTTCGCCGGTGTTGTTCCACAGGCCGTGGAGGGTCAGGCGTTCGTCGCCAGCGGCCTCGGCCACGAAAGGGAAGGTCATGAGGTTCTCGAGGCTGACGATTACCGCCTGTCGTTCAAGGGCGGGGATCTGTTCGGCTTCGGGCAGGCCCGCGACGCGGTCATAGCCGGGGCGCAGGATGTCCATCCACCGGCCGACGAAAGAGGTCTTCTCCTCCAGCTGGGGCGCGCGGCCGCAGCACATGTCTTGGCAGCCCTTGACCCCGCCTCAGTTTGAATGACCCAGCACGACGATATGGGCGACGCCCAGCGAGGTGACGGCATATTCGACAGCGGCAGAGGTGCCATGACGCTCGCCATCCGGATTGTAGGGCGGGACGAGGTTGGCGATGTTGCGGTGGATGAAGAACTCTCCCTCATCCGCGCCGAAGATCGAGGTGACATGGACGCGGCTGTCGCAGCACGAGATGACCATGGCGCGAGGGTGCTGACCGCTTTCGGCAAGGCGGCGATACCAAGCCTTGTTCTCTTGATAGGCCGTGGCACGCCAGCCGTGAAAGCGCTGGACAAGGTAGGAGGGGAGGGGACGTGCATATTCCATGGATTACCTCTTAGCTGTTCCCCAATTAGGGCGCAATCACAACAAATTCGAGGGGATTCATCGGGCCGGAGCAACGAATTCTTCAGCAAGGCGGCGCAGGATCGGCGTTGGGTATGTATGGAGGTTGGGTGATGTCTGCAGGCAATGTGGTGGCGTTGCGCCCGAAGGATCGGGTGAAACAGGATGCCGAACCGATCGCGACGATTTACCGCAATCTGGGTGCGGCCTCGGCCGAGCAGGTGGTGACGCGGGCGCTGACGGAACTCGCGATGACGATGGCGGGTCTGGCCAGCCAGATCCGCAAGCACGATCTGGGGGATGTTGACCGGCAGCTTCGCCGGTTGCAGCGGATGTCGGAAAACCTTGGCATGGTCTCGCTTGGCCTGGTCGCGGGCGATGTGCGGCTGTGTCTGGACCGCAGCGACGTGACCGGGTTTGCGGCGGTTTGGGCGCGGCTCATGCGGGTGGCCGAACGGTCCCTGGTGATCGACCGGGAATTGCCGGGAAAGACCCAGATCTGAACACGCTGATTTGCGCTTGAGGGTGGCGATGGTTCGGTTAGGTTTTGGCCCAACCGAAAGGATACCCGATGAGCGTCCCCCGTTTTGCCGAACCGCACGAAATCGCCCGTGAGGTGACCGTCGTCAGCGCAGACGATCTGCCCGGCTGGCTGGAGGGTCAGCCGGCCCTGGTACAGGCCTGGCTGAAGGGCAGCGGGTTTGAAGCCGGGCTTGGCGACCTGCGGCTGTTGCCGGGTCCCGGTGGTGCCGTCAGCGCAGCCGTGGCCGGTCTGGGCACCGCCAAAGCACGGGCGCGGTTGCGGTTTGGCATCGTCAAGGCCTTTGCGGGCTTGCCCGGTGGGGCGTGGCGGCTGGTGGGTGCCGGTGATCAGAGGCTGCGCGACGAGGCGATGCTGGGCGCGCTGCTGGGGCAGTACCGCTTTGACCGCTACCGCGCGCCCAAGGTTGCAGAGCCGGTGGTGTTTGTGCCCGAAGGTGTGGATGCGGCCCGCCTGCTCGCGATGGCGGAGGGCGAGTTCCTGACGCGGGATCTGGTGAACACGCCGGCGTCGGACATGGGTCCGGACGAGCTTGAGGCGGCGTTTCTGGCGCTGGCGGCGCGGTTCGGTGCCAAGGCGGATGTGATCAAGGGAAGCGCGCTGGAAAGCGGGTTTCCGATGATCCATGCAGTTGGAAGGGCCTCGGTGCGGGCGCCGCGGTTGCTGGATCTGCGCTGGGGGCAGGCGGGGCCTGCGCTGACGCTGGTCGGCAAGGGCGTGTGTTTTGACACCGGGGGTCTTGATATCAAGCCGTCCTCGGGAATGCTGCTGATGAAAAAGGACATGGGCGGGGCGGCGACCGTGCTGGGCCTTGCCCATATGATCATGGCGCTGGGGGTGAAGGTCAGGCTCAGGGTGCTGGTGCCGGCGGTCGAGAACGCGATCTCCGGCAATGCCATGCGGCCGCGGGACATTCTGCGCTCGCGCAAGGGATTGACGGTCGAGGTCAACGACACCGATGCCGAGGGGCGGCTGGTGCTGGGGGACGCGCTGGCCTATGCCTGTGAAGCCAAGCCCGATCTTCTGGTGTCGATGGCGACGCTGACGGGGGCGGCCCGGGTGGCCGTCGGGCCGGACCTCGCGCCCTATTACACCGATGATGCCGGGATCGTGGCGGCACTGGAGACAGGGGCCGTCGCCGGCTTTGACCCGGTGTGGCGGTTGCCCTTTCACGAGCCCTATGAGGCGGTCATCGAGCCCGGTATCGCGGATCTGGACAATGCGCCGGGCTTGGGCTTTGCCGGTTCGGCCACGGCGGCGCTGTTTCTGCGCCGCTTCGTCGAGGGGCCGCGCTATCTGCATTTCGACATCTATGCGCATACTCCCGCCGAGCAACCGGCGCGGCCCAAGGGCGCGGTGGGTCAAGGCGCGCGGGCCGTTCTGGGCGCGTTGCCCGCGATGCTGGGTCTGTGACGATGGACCGGCGGTTGACGCCAGCCACGGCGCGGGTGGCCCATGTGTCGCTGAGGGGGCGGACCGACGCGCCGGCCTGGACCGAGGGAGAGGCGTTGCGGGTGTCGATGCCGCTGGTTGACCTCTTGCGCGCACCGGGCGGCGCAAGGGAGCGGCAATTGGTGCTGGGCGAGGGGTTCACGGTGGTTGACCGCGAGCACGGCCATGCCTTCGGTTTTGCCGAGAAGGACGGCTATTGCGGATGGTTGCCCCAGGCGGCGCTGGCCGATACCCCCAGACCCACGCATTGGGTGGCCTCGGTCGGAACGCACCTTTACCCCGAGCCGCGCTCCGCGTCCAAGGAATTGGGCGCCTTGCCCACGGGTGCCCGGGTCGAAGTGGTGGGACAGGTCGACAAATGGGCTGAAACACCGGCCGGCTATGTGCCACGGTCGCATTTGCGGGTGATCGGGAGCTGGCTGGCCGATCCGGTGACAGTGGCCGAGGGGTTTCTGGGCACCCCCTATCTTTGGGGTGGTAACAGCCGGGCGGGGATCGACTGTTCGGGGCTGGTGCAGGTCGCGTTCGCGGCCTGCGGGATTGCTGTGGCCGGGGATACCGATTTGCAGGCGGCGCAGGGGACCGAAGTCTCGGGCGCCTTGCAACGCGGGGATCTGCTGTTCTGGAACGGCCATGTGGCGCTGGTGTTCGATGATCAGCGGCTGATCCACGCCAACGGCTTCACGATGTCGGTGGCCTATGAGGGCACCGGGGCCTGCATCGCGCGGATCGCAGCCGCTGAGGGGCCGGTCACAGCCCGGCGGAGGATGTGACGGGGGGCCAAAAATTTTCGCCGAAAATTTTTTGCCGGCGCTAGTC
>JANMCI010000068.1:0-7807 GCA_031361245.1 Rhodobacterales bacterium | reverse complement strand
TATTCCAGCTTATAGGCTTGCGAAATGGTCTGGCCGGGCAGTTTGCCCTTTTTGCGGATTGGCACAAAGCCGGTGGACAACTGATGCGCGACGGCCCCGCCAAGGATGAAACCGCGCGCCTCAAGCCCCGCGACCTTGTCGATCCGCAGGCCGGCATAGGGGGCGAGCAGTTGATCGACACAGATGCGAAAACCGTGCGGATCGGCGAAAAGCGTGGTCACGTCACGGAACAGGATCCCCTCATGTGGAAAGTCGACGATCGTGCGGATGTAGTCCTTGACGGTCTTCTTCATCACAGCCCCTCAATTGAATACAGGTTTCGATACCATGAGCCAGAAGATCGCCACAAGCGCGGTGAAGGCGGGCCAGCCGAGGGCATACCAAACACGGTAGAGCGCGCGGGCCGGGGCGGGAATGGGTCCGTCAGGCGGCGCGGCGCGGCAAAGATTGCGGATCCGGCGCTGCAAGTGCACGACAGGCGCCCAGCACAGGAAGGCCAGCCCATAGAGTCCGTAAGCGGCAAGAAGCCATGGTTCGGTCGCAGAATATCCTGCCAGATGGATCAGCCACGCCCCGGTCAGGGGCTGGACAAGCCCGGCCGGCGTTGTGAATATCCAGTCGGCCATCACCACACCCGCCACCGTGCGTGCGGCCTGCCCGGCGGAACCCGTGCGCATCACCCAGACCATCTGAAACGCCGTTCCGATACCTGTGCCAAACAGGATGGTTGAGGACAGGATGTGGAGCCATTTTGCGATGTGATAGGGGTCCATTACCGCTCTTCCGTCAGGGCGATGTGGGTGAGGATCAGGACAAGGACCGGCAGGTTCTTCAGAAGGCCGCCATAGGGGTCGAGCCAGAGGGCAGGGGCCAACAGGGTCAGACCCAGCGTATAGCTGGCCACGACGCCGAGTTGGGCAAGGCCGATCAGGCGCGGCTGCCAGTTGCGCAACAGGGCCAGACCCAGCCCGAGATCGATCAGGCCGCCCAGCGGGGCGAGCAGGGGCGGGGCTGCGACTTCCGGGAAGGCATCCGCGGGCAGCGTCAGGCCAAGAGCGGCGGAGGCTAGCCAGAGTGCAGCCAGTGTCAGGCGGATCAGCGGCTTCAAGAGGTAGAGCCGGGCCTGCCACAGGTCCTGCGTTCCCGCCGGCCTTGCCATGACAAACTCGGTGACCCCGCGCGCCCCGGTGGCCTGCGCGGCAAGGACGCCGGTTTGCAACTGGGTGACGGCCGTCAGCGAGATCGGCCCAAGGCGCAGGGCGTCGCCCAGCCGTCCCAAGCCCCGCGCCAGGGGCAGCGGGATGTGGAGCGGCGGTTGTGCCGGCAGACCGAGCCAGCGCCGGATCAGCAGGGTCAGATCGGTCAGCGACAGCACTTCGGCCCCGCCAACCTCGACCGTGCCGCGGGGTGAGGTCAGATGATCAAGCGCGATAGCGGCAAGGTCTCTGGCGTGGACAGGGTTGAACATCTGTCGACCGTCGCCCACCACGGGGGTCAGAAGGGGCAGCGCTGCAAAGGCCCGCAACGCGGACGAGCCGCCATAGGAGGTGTCGGCCAGCACCAGTCCCGGGCGCAGGATGCCGTGACCCGCGAACAGCGCCTCGGTCACGCGGCGCCAGCGGGCGAAGGCTGTGTCGGCCTCGATCCCGATGGCAGAGATCAGGAGCGCGTGGTGCCCGTTGGGCAGCGCCTCAAGCGCGGCCTTCGGGGCGGCGTGATGGACGGCGCGAAAGGCCGCCTCGGTGCCGGTCAGAAGCCCGGCGGCAGAGATGAGGTGGCCGCCCGCCAAGGCGTCGCGCCAGAAGTCGGGGCTATGGGTCGCAGGATCGGTCAGATCGGCCCGCAGCGTGGCAAAGCCCATGCGGGCCAGCCGCCTGGGGTCGCGGGCCTGTGCCAGAACCTCATGCCCCTGATCACGGAGGTGAAAGGCCAGATGTCGTCCGATGAAGCCATCCGCCCCCAGCACAAGGACCTTCACAGCACCCGGCCCGCAACGGCGTCAAGCTTGGCCAGCACTGCGGGGTCGCGTTTGTCGGGGGCTGTCATCAGGGCGTAGCTCAAGGCGCGGTCGCAGCCGCAGGGGCAGGCGTCGGGGCGGCTGAAGTGCGTGGGCAGGGCGGCCACGACCTTGCGGGCGTTGTCGGCATTGGCGGCCAGCGTGGCCAGGACCTGCGCCACATCCACCGCCCCGTGGTCCGGGTGCCAGCAGTCGTAATCGGTGACCATCGCGATGGAGGCGTAGCAGATTTCGGCCTCTCGAGCGAGTTTCGCCTCGCGCATGCCGGTCATCCCGATCACAACTGCACCCCATCCACGGTAGAGGTTGCTTTCGGCCTGGGTCGAGAATTGCGGACCTTCCATGGCGAGATAGGTGGCTTTGGAATGCAGGGTCAGGCCGGTGGCGGCGCGGGTCACGGCCTCGCCCAGCCGGGCGCAGGTGGGGTGGGCCAGCGAGACATGGGCGACGCAGCCGGGGCCGAAGAAGCTTTTCTCGCGCGCAAAGGTGCGGTCGATGTATTGGTCGACGAGGACGAAATCGCCGGGCTTGAAGTCTGCGCGCAGCGATCCGACTGCGGACACTGCAAGGATGTCGGTCACCCCCAGCCTCTTCAACGCGTCGATATTGGCGCGGTAGGGGACGGAGGTGGGGGAGTGGACATGTCCCCGCCCGTGGCGGGGCAGAAAGGCCATGGGCGTGCCGTCGAGGGTGCCGGTCAGGATCGCCTCGGAGGGCGGCCCCCACGGGGTTTCGACGGTGATCCACGCTGCCCCTTCGATCCCGTCGATCTCATATACCCCCGAGCCGCCGATCACGCCGATTTTGGGTTGCATCCCGGGGCCTCCATTGGGTTTCCGGTTGAGATTAGGGGAGGGGCCTGCGCCTGTCCAGATCTGGACACTTTTTGAAATCGTTTTAAATCAATGGGTTGGTTTTGAAAAATTAACCCAGCAGAAAGGATTGGCCCGCAGACGGGCGAGGGGGCTGACCGCGAAGGGAGGTTGACCCTTTGTCGGCGATGGCTAGTCTGGACGGAGGATGGAACGAACCGGGCCAGTCAATTTTACCGATGCCGAGGTGCAGGGCTTTTTCGACCGCGCAAACGGGCTGGTCGGTGTGGGTCCGACCCTGGACCTTTATCGCGACTGGGCCGAGGTTTACGACGCCACGATTGAACGTTTTGGCCGCTATCTTTCGCCGGACAGGATTGCCGCGGCGGTTTTGCGACGCCACCCGGATCGCAGCGCAGAGATTCTTGATGTGGCGTGCGGGACCGGGTTGGTCGGGCAGGCGCTGGCCCGGCATGGGTATCACCGGATCTCCGGGGTCGATCTGTCTGAAGAGATGCTGGAACAGGCACGGGGCAAAGGTTGCTACCGAACGCTTGTTGCAGCCGACCTTGCGGGGCTGCCGGCTTTCGACCCGTTTCCTGTCGTGGTGTGTGCGGGGGCGCTGACGGTCGGTCATCTTGGGGCGGCAGCTTTTGAGGCAATGGCGGGCCTGGTGGCCAAAGGAGGCATGGTGCTTGCCGACGTCGAGGGAGGCACGTTTCAGTCACAAAGTTTTGCCGAAGTGCTGGAGCGACTTGTGACCGAAGGGGTCTTGACCGGGTTCGAACTGGAAGAGGGTCATTTCTATCAGGCTCAGGCAGATGAGCCAGCCCACGGGTACTATTTGACGGCGTGGCGCGATTGAGCGCGGGATCGAGATCGGGCCGCACTGGCCCTGCGGTGCGGGGTGGCCCGGGATGATGGCAATGCTGGAGGCCGTGCGGGTGGCATTTGCAACGGTGCCGGAGGCGAAACCATTTCTGGCGGAGTGGCCGGAGGTTGCGATGTCGCGGGTGTTGGAGCCTGTGCAGCTGCCGGTCTGTCGCTGGCTCTGCGGCATGGCGGACGACGGGGTGGTCGGGCGATTGAAGCGGCTGGCCGGGGGGCTGCAGTGGCGGCAGACCTATGGGGCAGGGGATTTCGGGGCGGAGTTTCTTGCGGGTTATGGCTGGAGCGAGTTCATCGGGTTGCGCGGGCCCGTCGCGTCAGAGCGGATCGCGGTGGGCGTGCTGCTGCTGGGGCCGGGGGTGAGCTATCCGGCCCATGCCCATGAGGCGGAGGAGGTTTATCTGCCGATCTCGGGCGTGGCCGAATGGCAGCGGGGCGAGGCGCCGTTCGCGCCTGTTGCGGTCGGGCAGGCCATTCACCACCCCACCTGGATTCCGCACGCGATGCGGGTGGGGGACGAGCCGCTGGCGGCGCTGTACCTTTGGCGCGGCGGGGATCTGGCGGCGAAATCGGTGATCCTGGAACGATAGCTAGAGCTTGTCTGGTTTACTCGGAAACATCCTCATCGAAAAACGCGTTCGAGCCTTGGCGAGAGGCAGCGGTTTTCGATTCCGTCTGAACCAGACACGCTTTAGCGTGGCCGGTCGAGCGGCAGAGTTTCGCGGATCACGGCGTAATCCTTGTAGCCAAGCCGCGCCATCGGGCGGACCTTGGTCAGGTCGAAATAACCGTCGGTCAGGTATTCGTCGCGGATATGCACGCCGGTGACAGTGCCGATGACCAGAAAATCCGCTCCACCCTCCAGTGTCACGATCTGCTGCAGGCGGCACTCCAGCGTGGCGGGCGACAGGGTGACGCGCGGGCAGTCGATCGTGCTGCATTCGGATTTGTCGATGCCGACGCGGGTGAACTCGTCGGTCCCGTGCGGGAACGGGGCGGATGTGGCATTCATCACCTGCCACAGCGGCTCTGACACCACATTCGTCGCGAAAACGCCGGTTTCGCGGATGTTGCGGATCGAGTCCTTGAGGTCGCCGGCAAAGACCACCTGGGGCGGCGAATAGGCGACGGCGTTGAAGAAGGAATAGGGGGCGAGGTTGTCGCCGAGCGCGCCGCGGGTGGAAATCCAGCCGATCGGGCGGGGGGCCACGATCGCGTTGAAGGGAGAGTGGGGCAGGCCGTGGCCGTCGGAGGGGCGGTAGAACATCAGGGGATTCCGTACAAGGTGGCTGACCCTAAGCCGTCGGCAGGCAAGGGGAAAGGGGCGGCGGGGTCAACGCACGTAAGAGGCCCCGTTGATGTCCAGCGTCTGGCCCGTCGCATGGGTGGCCATGCCGCAGGCAAAAAAGCAGATCGCATTGGCAACCTCGCTGGCCGGGGCAATGGCGCCGCGTGGTATGTCCTTCACCAATTGCTCGGCCAGCCCCGGCTCGCGGTCGAAGGCGGACTGGGCCATGTCGGTCAGAACAAAGCCGGGGGCGATGCCGTAGCTGTAGATCCCCTTGCCGCTGTAGGCGCGTGCCAGCGTTTTGGTCAGCGACACAAGCGCACCTTTGGAGGCGGCATAGGACCAGTGGTCCTGATCATCGCCGCGGAAGGCGGCCCGGCTGGCGACATTCACGATCGCCCCGCCCACGCCGGCATCCAGCCAGTGGTTGATGGCGTCGCGGCACAGATCGGCGGCCGATATCAGATTGATCTGCAAGGTGCGCGCCCAGACATCGCGCCAGCCGTCGTCGGACCCGGTCCGGTCCTCGGCCAGAAAGACACCGGCGTTGTTGATCAGGGCGTCGATCCTGCCCTGCCAGCCCAGAGCCTCGGTCCAAAGTGCTCGGGTGGCGCCGCTGACCGCCAGATCCGCCGCGATCAGGCGGCATTTGTCGGTGCCAACCTCCTCGGCCAGCGCCTCGGCGGCGGCGCGGTTTGAACCGAAATGCACGACGGCCCTGCCGCCAGAGGCGACAATGGCCCGGACGGTCGCGGCGCCGATGCCCCGTGACCCGCCGGTAACAAGTGCCACTTTGCCCGTGAAATCCATGATGCGACCTGTTCCTGACCGGTGCGGCCCTTGTGGCCGTCAGGGCCGTCTTATCAGGTTTGCACCGCGGCAACAGCCTTCATGGCCGCATCCGCAGGCGGGATGGGGGCACGGGTGGTGGCGGGCAAATCTGTGCCTCGGCGCCAACAGGTTCGCGATGCGACAACGACCCCTCCTCGCCGATCGGCATGGCGGCGGGGGGCAGGGCGCGCAAGCGATTTGATCCTGCCATCTTCGCGTGTTACGCGCGTTTTCAGGTGATTCCATGAGGCGGGCCGCGTGTACAAGCTGGAAGAGGAAACCGAGGCCGATTGGTGGGAAGTGGAGGCGCTTTACGACCTGTGCTTTTCGCCCGGCCGCACGGCCTTGTCCTCGTACCGGCTGCGCGACGGGGTGCCGACGGTGGCGGCGCTGTGCCTGATATTGCGCGATGATGACGGAACCATGGCTGCGGTGATCCGCTATTGGCCGATTGAAGTGGGGGGCGAGGATGCGCTGCTGCTGGGGCCGGTCGCGGTGCACCCGACCCGGCAGGGCGAGGGTCTGGGGGCGCTGCTGATCAACGAGAGCCTCGCCGAGGCGCGCCGGCTGGGTTGGGAGCGGGTGCTGCTGGTCGGCGATGCGCCCTATTACCGCCGCTTTGGCTTTACCAGGCTGGACAATATCGAGATGCCGCCGCCCACAAATCCGGATCGGGTTCTGGGGCTGGCGTTGAAGGCCGGGGCGTGGGATGGCGTCAAGGGGATGGTCACCAAGGGCGAGGGCGGCTGACGCGGGCGCAAAGCTGTGCTTGCGCTAACCGCGTTGCTGCCCATATTGGAGCGATGGACAACCTTCCCGCCCTTTCGGGCCCCGATCTTGATGTCGAGATTACCGCGCTGGCCTTTGCCTACGGGCGGGCCAACGGGCCATTTCTGAAACTGGTGAACCGCATCGGCGGCGGTGTCGAGGCGCAGATGAACCGGCTGCCCGACACGGTGCGGCTGGAACTGGAGCGCGCGGTGACCAAGGCACTGGAAAAGGCGCATGGCGTGGCCGGTCTGGGCAGGCGCGCGCCGGATCTGGGGCCGCGCGGGTCGACCTATGCCGCCATGGCCACAGGTGCCATTGGCGGGGCGGCGGGGCTTGCGGGCTCGCTGGTCGAGCTGCCGATCACCATCACCGTCATGCTGCACGCCATCCGCGCCGAGGCGCAGACTGCGGGCTATGACCCGGATGACCCGGCGGTGCGGCTGGCCTGCCTTGAGGTGTTCTCGGCAGGCTCGCCCCTGCGGTCGGACGACGACGGGGTGAATACCGCTTTCCTGTCGGCCCGGCTGACGGTGGCGGGGGGGACGCTGAAAAAGGCGATGGCCGTGGTGGTGCCGCGTCTGGCGGCGGTCTTTGGCCAAAAGCTGTCGGCACAGGCCGTGCCGGTGCTGGGGGCGGTGACGGGCGCTGCGCTGAATGCGGCATTCCTGAACTACTACCGCGAAATCGCCCGCATCCGGTTCCGACTGATGCGGCTGTCGGAGGTGCACGGCGCCGAGACGGTTCTGGCGGCGTTCGCAGCGGCGCAAGCCGCGCCGGTGCTGACGGTCAACTGAGCCTGCGGGACACCGCGTATTGCACGCGCGAAAAAGCGGAAAAATCAATCGGATCAATGTGTTAAATATCAGTTTTAGCCTGATATTAACAAATGGCCGGGCGACAAGGGAACTTCAGGACCGGCCGAGGCTCTGGGGGGGGATTGCACGGTTGACGCGGGCGCGGCCATCGCAAGGGCGGTGGCGGCGGTTCCAGTCAGGCCTTCCTCGCGCAGGATGGCAAGGCCGGGGCGTCGGGGCTTTGGGTGACCGGGCAAGTTGACGGGACAGCTGTCTATTCGCCTCGCGACGTCAACCACTCCATCAACGCGGGCCGGGCACTTTCGGCGCCGTCGGCGCGCGCCTTGTCGATGGCGGCACGGGCGTCGCCGAGGTCCACGACGCGCAGCAGGGACTTGACCGGACC
>JANMCI010000056.1:0-7064 GCA_031361245.1 Rhodobacterales bacterium | reverse complement strand
GCCTGACCCATGGGCATGAAGCGGACGGCAACCGAGACAAGCTGGGCGCACAGCGACTGGAGCCAAAGGCCGAGGATCTCGGCGGTGGGCACACCGAGGTCACGGACGGCGTGGCCAAGGGCAAGGGGATAGGGCAAGTGCGGGGATGGCTCGCCCATCGCGGTGATGAGGGCGTGAAACCCGCGCCCGAGTTCGCCAGCCTCCTGAGCGCGTTCCCGGCTGGGGCAATAGGCGTGGTAAAGGTCGGTCAGGTGATCAAGGGGTACGCTGGCTTGGCGGGCAAGCGACACGAAGACGGTGTCCATATGCCCGCTGCCATGGGTCAGAACCATGGCAATCCACTGTTGCAGCGTGTCGGCGTCGTGGACCAAACCCTCGGCAATGGCGGTTTCCAACCCTTGGGAATGGGCGAAGGTGCCGATGGGGAAGGCCGGCGACAGAATTTGGGTCAGCCGCAGACGGTCCTGGGACAGATCACGCGTGGGCATGGGGGAAGCCATTGGGACCGTGGTCGTGGCCGAAGGTGCGGCCATGACCGTAAGCGCCGCCTTCGGGGCGAAAGGGCGCCATGACCCGGGTCAGCGTGGCGCCAAGCTGAGCCAGCATCGCCTCGAGCACGTGATCGCGGCGGATGGCAAGGTGGTCGGGGCCGATCTGGCACGGGGTGTGACGGTTGCCGATGTGCCAGGCCAGCCGGGCCAGATCGCCGCGCACCTCGACGATGGGTTCGTCGGCGGCAGCGACCTCGACAAGGCGACCGTCTTCGCAGCGCAGGGCATCGCCGGGATCAAGACTGAGGGTTTCGTTGAGATCGACCATCAGTCCGCCGGCGCTGGTCTCGAGCCGTTTGCGGCGGATCAGGCGTTCATCGTAGCTGAGCGTCACCAGGGCGGCGGCGGGGCCGGCCCACTGGCCTTTGCGCAGAAGAGTGCGGGCGGGAAGGGGGAAGGTCATGCGGGCCTCAATACAGGAAATAGCGCTGGGCGAGGGGCAGTTCGCGGGCGGGGGCGCAGGTCAGAAGTTCGCCGTTGGCGCGCACCTCGTAGGTTTCGGGATGGACCTCGATCATGGGCATGGCGTCGTTCAGCACCATGTCGGCTTTGCCGATTGCACGCGTGTTATGCACGGCAAGGGTTTGTTTTTGCAGGCCAAGTTCGGCGCGCAGATTGCCCGATTGGGCAGCACCCGAGACGAACAGCACCGAGCCCTGTTCGACCGAGCGGCCATAGGCGCCGAACATCGGGCGGCTGTAGACCGGCTGGGGCGTCGGAATGGAGGCGTTGGTGTCACCCATCTGGGCGCAGGCGATGGTGCCGCCGACCAGCACCATTTCCGGCTTGGCGCCAAAGAAGGCGGGCCACCACAGGACAAGATCGGCGCGCTTGCCAACCTCGACCGAGCCGATGTGGCGTGACATGCCTTGGGCAATCGCGGGGTTGATGGTGTATTTGGCGACATAGCGACGGGCACGGATGTTGTCGTTGTCGCCCTGCTCTTCGGGCAGGCGGCCGCGCTGGACCTTCATCTTGTGGGCGGTTTGCCAGGTGCGGGTGATCACTTCGCCGACGCGACCCATGGCCTGACTGTCCGAGGACAGGATCGAAAACGCGCCCATGTCGTGCAGGATATCCTCGGCGGCGATGGTTTCGCGGCGGATGCGGCTTTCGGCAAAGGCGACGTCTTCGGGTATGGAGGGGTCGAGGTGATGGCAGACCATGAGCATGTCGAGATGCTCTTCGATCGTGTTCACGGTGTAGGGCATGGTGGGGTTGGTGGACGACGGAATGACATTGGGGTTGGACACGACGCGCATGATGTCGGGCGCGTGGCCGCCGCCGGCGCCCTCGGTGTGGAAGGCGTGGATGGTGCGGCCTGCGATGGCGGCGAGGGTGTTCTCGACAAAGCCACTTTCGTTCAGGGTGTCGGTGTGGATCATCACCTGAACATCCATCGCGTCGGCCACGGTCAGGCAGCAGTCGATGGCGGCGGGGGTTGTGCCCCAGTCTTCATGCAGCTTCAGCGCGCAGGCCCCGGCATTGACCATTTCGATCAGCGCTTCGGGCTGCGAGGCGTTGCCCTTGCCCGACAGGCCGAAGTTGATCGGAAAGGCGTCAAGCGCCTGCAGCATGCGGGCGATGTGCCAGGGGCCGGGGGTGCAGGTGGTGGCAAGGGTGCCATGGGCGGGGCCGGTGCCGCCGCCCAGCATGGTGGTGATGCCGGAATGCAGCGCATCCTCGATCTGACCGGGGGCGATGAAGTGGATATGGGCGTCAAAGCCGCCGGCGGTCAGGATCTTGCCCTCGCCCGCGATGACCTCGGTTCCGGGACCGATGATGATGGTGACGCCGGGCTGGGTGTCGGGGTTGCCGGCCTTGCCGATGGCGTGGATCAGGCCGGAGCGCAGGCCGACATCGGCCTTGTAGATGCCGGTATGATCCAGAATCAGGGCGTTGGTGATGACGGTATCGACTGCGCCGCCCGCCCGGGAGATCTGGCTCTGTCCCATGCCGTCGCGGATCACCTTGCCGCCGCCGAATTTGACCTCGTCGCCATAGCTGGTCAGGTCCCGCTCCACCTCGATGATGATCTCGGTGTCGCCAAGGCGAACGCGGTCGCCCGTGGTGGGGCCGTACATGGCGGCATAGTCGGGGCGGGAAATGCGGGTGGCCATTATTTAGCTCCGGCTTTCGTATTTCGTGGGCATTAGTCCAACGCCCCCATCACCTTGGCGTTGAAGCCGAAGATGCGGCGCAGGCCGCCATAGGGGACCAGCCGCACCTCACGCGATTGGCCGGGTTCAAAGCGGACGGCGGTTCCGGCGGGTATGTCAAGGCGCTGGCCGCGCGCGGTCGCACGGTCAAAGGACAGTCCGGGGTTGGTCTCGGCAAAGTGGTAGTGGGAGCCGACCTGCACCGGGCGGTCGCCGGTGTTGGACACCATCAGCACCGTGACGGGCAGACCTGCGTTGATCTCGATCTCGCCGGGGGCAGGCAGAATTTCGCCCGGTATCATGAGCGCGACCGCAGTTTCAGCACGGCAAAGGCCGCGACCGCGACGACAAGGGCCAGCATGACCAGATGGTCGGGCTCGGTCAGGAAATGCAGGATCGCGGTCGTGGTGTGATCGCCGGGATGGGCGAGGGCGGCGGAGGGGGCGAGGAGCGACAGGGTGGTCAAGCGTTTCATGGGAACCTCTTAGCGGATGGGGTGGTGGACGGTCACCAGTTTGGTGCCGTCGGGAAAGGTGGCCTCGACCTGCACGGAAGGGATCATTTCCGGAACACCCGCCATGCATTGATCCGCGGTGATGACGTGGCCGCCGGCCTGCATCAGATCAGACACCAGCCGGCCATCGCGGGCACCTTCGACGACGAAATCGGTGATCAGGGCAACGGCTTCGGGGTGGTTCAGTTTGACGCCGCGCGCAAGGCGGCTGCGGGCAACCATGGCGGCGAGGCTGATCAGCAGCTTTTCGCGTTCGCGGGGGCTGAGGTTCATGGCGCAATCCCTTGCATTTGCCAGACGCGTGGCAGCGGTCTGGCGGTCAGATGGGCGATCAGGCGTCCGAGGTTCTGTTTCAGCGGCCAGACATCGGCGGCCATGAGGCGGACAATGGTGCGGCCATTCCAGCCGGAGACCGCGAGGGTGACGCCGGGCGTGACGGGCAACGCGCGGACGGCGTCAACGGCGGCCTCGGTTCCGGTGCCGAGCAGGGCCAGTACGGCAAAGGCGCAGTTGCCTGCCAGCATGGCGGGGTGGTGCGCGTCGCTGAGGACGCCGCCGTCAAGTCGCAGGCTTTCCGCCCAGAGCGGGCGGCCCGACAGCGTGACCATGCGGCGGTCGCGCAGCCGCGACCGGGCCGGAACCTCGCCCATGGCCCGGCGGCCAAGGACCACGCTTTCGCACATCAGGCAGGTGGCGCCGGGGGCAAGGTCGATCCGGGTGTCGCGTTCCAGACGGCAATCCTCGAAAAGGATCGTCTCTTGCGGCAGCCAGTCGAGCCGCCCCCCTGCCCCAACGCTGGCGCAAACCTGCACGAGGGCCGCAGCGTCGCGGCACAGATAGGCGCGCTCGGCGGTCTGGGTGGTCGCGGTCACGGCAACGCCCGCCGCCAGCGACACGGCGAAAGACAGACGGTCGCCCGAGGCCAGCCCGCCGGAGGTGTTCAGAAACACAACCTCGGGCCGATCGGACGAAGATCTGGGCATGAGGGCGCGGGCCGAGCCGGACTGCGCGAGATCCGCCAGCGCCGGGCGACCGCCGCGCAGGCAAAAGCGCAGGCTGGCCGTGCCTTTGGAACGCTCAAGCGCCGTGATGGATCCTTGAATCATGTGGGCTCCGACGTTGGCCAAGGGTTGACCTTTCAGCACCGCAGAAACACGCGCCAGTGGGACGGGCGGCGTTTCATGCAGCGGTTTTGGCCGTCTGGCGCCCATTTTCTGTGCAATTTGCGCAAAAACCGGGCGTGTTGGCAAAAGGGTCGGGCCCGCCCGCAGCGGCGTCAGGCCGTGCAGCGCGCGCTGTCAGGGTGTGGGGACATGAAGCACGATGCCGTCAAGGTCGGCGCGCATGGTGATCTGGCAGGACAGCCGGGAGGTGGGCTGGCGGTCGGCCTCGGTGATGTCGAGCATCTGATCCTCGAACCCGCTGGGCGCGCCGGCGCGGGCGGTCCAATCGGGGTCCACGACGACATGGCAGGTGGCGCAGGACATCGAGCCGCCGCATTCGCCGATGATCAGGGGCACGCCCTTGGCGGTGGCGGCCTCCATCAGGGTCGTGCCCGGCTTTACGTCGAGGGTGGTTGAGGTGCCATCCGATTGAATCCATGTGGCTTTCATGACCTGACCTCACACATACCAGATGTAGTAATCGCGCAGGCCGTCGCCTTCCAGACCCATGGTCTTGGTGACTTCGATGCGCTTCATGAAGATGTGGTGATCGGTCAGCGCGCGGCCCACGGCGTCGCCAAGTGCCGTGTCGGCGGCCAGATCGTCCATGGCCTCGCCGAGGGAGGCGGCAACGCCGTGACCGGCGTCGATGCGGTCAAAACAGTCGCCCCCTTCGGGCGGTTGCAGGGCGTATTTGTCCTGCACACCAAGATGAGCCGCCTGCAAAAGCGCCGCGACGGCGGTATAGGGGTTGGCCGAAGCGTCGGCCATGCGGTGTTCCAGCCGGGTCTTGGGGCCGCCCTCTTCGGACACACGCACCGTTACGCCGCGATGATCGCCGCCCCAGTTGCACCAATAGCCCGACAGCGAGGCCGGTTGCAGGCGGGCATAAGAGCCGACGGTAGGGGCCAAAAGCGCGGCCAGCGCCTTGTGATGCCGCATCCAGCCGGCCACCACGCCGCGCGCCAGATCGTTCATGTGGTCCGGCCCGCCCTTTGGCCCGGTTGACAGGGCGTTGTGGCCCTTGGCATCGGTAAAGGACAGGTTGACATGCAGGCCAGAGCCGCCCTTGCCCGCGATGGGTTTGGGCAGGAAGGTCAGCACCACGCCATGTTTCAGCGCCACTTCGCGGGCCATCTGGCGAAAGAGCACGACCTCGTCCACCGCCTTGACCGCCGAGTCATAGGCAAGGGTGAACTCGAACTGCGGGGTGTCGTATTCGGCGGTGATCAATTCCAGCCGGAAGCCCGACGCCTCGGCCTGCGCCCAGATCGCATCGGTCATGCCCGACGGGTCGGTGAAGGGGCCGGTGCCGTATACGATGCCGCCCGGCGCATTCATCGGGGCAAGGCTGCCGTCGGGAGCCTTGGTGAAGGCATAGGCCTCAAGCTCGATGCCGACCTTTGGGGTCAGGCCGCGCGCCTCCCACAGGGCTACGGCGCGTTTCAACGCCCCGCGCGGGCAGAGCGGGATGGGCGCGCCATCGCCGTCGAAAAGGTCACCGGTGACGACGCGGGTGTCGGGCTCCCAGCCGGCCCGGATCTCGGTATCGACCCAGCGCAGTTCCATGTCGGGGATGCCCTCGCGGCACATGGTGTGGGGGGCGTCGAGGATGAGGTCCTTGTCCCAATGCACGGCAAAGGTCGGCCGGGCCAGCCTTGTGCCATCGGATTTCATCTTGGAGGCGGGCAGGTATTTGCCGCGCATGAGGCTGAGATGGTCGCAGAACATGGCGCGAAGGCGGTCGGTCATTCTGGGTCTCCGGGATTGGCGGGGCGGCGGTGCGTTTGTGATCGACGGCGAGCGGGGGTTTTGCACCCCCGGGTGATATTGGGTGAAGGACCCAATATCACCTCCCCCGCAGAGTATTTGCAAAGGTGCAATCGGGGCGGTTTTTTTGGCATGTTCGCGCGGAATTTACCGGAGCGTGATGCGGACCGGCAGGCTTTTGATGCCGCCGACGAAGTTGGAGCGCAGGAAGGCATGGGGGCCGGTGGCCTCGATGCTGGCGATGCGCTTGGCAAGCTCCTGAAAAAGAACGCGAACCTCGAGCCGGGCAAGCCACATGCCAAGGCAGAGGTGGGGGCCGCCCTGACCGAAGGCGAGGTGTTTGTTGGGGCTGCGCGCGAGGTTGACGCGCAGGGGTTGGTCAAAGGCGGTCTCGTCGCGGTTGCCGCTGAGAAACCAGTAAAGCACCTTGTCGCCGGCACGGACGGTCTTGCCGTGCAGATCGAAGTCGCGGGTGGCGGT
This sequence comes from Rhodobacterales bacterium, assembly GCA_031361245.1. Classification (GTDB taxonomy): domain Bacteria; phylum Pseudomonadota; class Alphaproteobacteria; order Rhodobacterales; family Rhodobacteraceae; genus Stagnihabitans. The sequence goes on along the minus strand of JANMCI010000056.1, from coordinate 427 downwards.
GCGGCGGAAATAGATGGCCGGGGTGGCCCAGCGGATGATCTCGTCCGCCATGGTGTCATCGACGGCGCCGGACTGCATCTGGGCCAGAAGTTCGGGCTGGTGGCAGAGCGCTTGGATGCCGGCGGCGATGGAATACCGCGTGGTATCGTTGCCGGCGGCGACGAGGAGGCAGAAGAAATTGCGAAACTCGTTCTGGGGCATCACGCTGCCGTCGGGTCCGGGGGCGAGGATCATGTCGAGCACGCCTGACGTGTCGCCCGCCGTCGCCCGGCGCTGCATGAGGTCCTTGGCATAGACGTAAAGCTCGGCTCCGGCGGGCGAGTTGAAGGGCATCATGCGAAACTCGTTGGTCGTCATCTTGTCGAGGACATGGGCGGTGAAGTCGGGGTCGGTGTTGGCGATCAGCGCGTCGCCCTTTTCGACCAGC
>JANMCI010000016.1:0-3550 GCA_031361245.1 Rhodobacterales bacterium | reverse complement strand
CAATCAACGCCCAGAAGACCACTTGCGCGCGACACCCAAAGCCGCAATCCTCAACCCACTGCGACACACGATCACCATCCAGATTGACGCGCAGTTCTCATCCAGATTGTCGCGCTACAGGCAATGGAAATTATCGCGGCCTCGCCCATCGCATTGCCAACGACTTGCAGGCCAACAGGCAGTCCCGCCGCAGTCATTCCGATCGGCAGGGACGCCGCTGGCTGGCCGGTCAGGTTGAACGGATAGGTAAACGTAGCCCACGACACGATAGTGCGGTCGGCTACGGTCGGCGGAATGTCCACACCGACGTCAAGCGAAGCGACTGGCAATGCGGGGGTCACAAGCAGGTCGTAGGGCTCCATCATCTGCCTGACTTTTTCGCGGAATTCATAGCGACGGAAGACGGACTCGTAATAGGTTCGGAGATCTTGCGCCACCGCCGCCTTCAAGACTTGCAGCACGGCAGGATCCAGAACGTCGGGCTCACTCTCCAGCGAGGCACGCAGGCGGATGGCGACTCCGGCGTAGAACTCCGCGGTCCACAGGTCGATGGGGTCGTCAAAGCACTTGTCGATCTGGTTCACATGGTGACCTGCGGCTTGCATCGCCTGCACGGCCCGCGCGGTGATCTCCGCCACTTCGGGATCGACCCGCCCATAACCCAGTGTCGGGCTGAACGCGATGCGAAGGCGGGGGCCACGGCCCAGCGCCGTCCGGAAATCGGGGACAGGTCCGGCGACCGAAAAAGGATCGCGCGGGTCATATCCCGCGATCACCGACAGAACCTCTGCCGCATCCGCAGCCGTGCGGGTCAGCGGGCCGACATGCGCCAAGGTTGGCGTGGCCGAGGTCGGAAAGACCGGCACACGGCCAAACTGCGACTTGATGCCATATAGCCCGGTCAACGCCGCAGGAATGCGCAGCGACCCGCCGCCATCAGTTCCCAAGGCATAGGGCACCAGCCCGCAGGCTACCATCGCGGCCGCACCCGCGCTGGACCCGCCGGGGGTCTTGGACGTGTCCCACGGGTTGCGCGTGATGCCCGTCAGCGGGCTGTCCCCGACCGCCTTGCACCCAAACTCACTGGTGGTGGACTTGCCCAGGATGACCGCCCCCGCCGCACGAATGCGCGCAACCGAAGGCGCATCGCGGACCACGGCTGCGGCACTGGTGGTGCGAGAGCCTGATCGTTGCGGCATCCCCGCAACCGCAATCAGATCCTTGACCGAGGTCGGGATGCCATCCAGCGGGCCAAGCAGGCCGCCTTGCATCATCCGTTGCTCTGCCGCACAGGCCTGCACGTGCGCGCCCTCCAGATCGAGATGCGCGAACATGTTCAGCGTGGGCTCGACCACCTCCAGCCTGCGGATCACATCGGCCAGAACCTCGGTCGGGGAAAAGGCGCGGCGTTGGTAGCCAAGCCCCAACTCGCCAATGGTCGCGAATGCAAAGCCTGACATGGCCGCCTCCAAAGCCTGTGATCAGCCGTTCACGATGGCAGCCGCGCGCACGGGAGAGCCGGAGCCGCCCTTGAACTTGATCGGCAGGCCAATAAATTCAAACTCGCCCACGCCGACCAACTGCTCCAGATTGACCAGCCATTCGAAATGCGAAATGCCAAGATCGCGGCACATGCGATGCTGGGCAAAGATGTTGTCGCTGGGCTTGTCGGTCGATGGACCCTCTACCCCGTGCATCCGCGAGCCGCGGTCATACAGCCACTGTGTGGCGCCCACGGTCAGGCCCGGGTTGCCCCAGACAATCTGCTTGCGGTCGCCCCAGTTGCGCGCATGAAACCCGGTGCACAGCAGGACGATATGGCCGTCGACCTTCACGCCGCTGGCAGCCTCTGCTGCAGTCATGTGATCGGCAGTAATATCCTCCAGATCCGCGATGTGGCGCAGGTCAAGGCAGACGGCCTTGCCCATGAACAGGTCCAGCGGCATCTGATCAATCGACAGACCCTTGGGGTTCACATGCAGAAACGCGTCCACATGGGTGCCCACATGGTCCAGCATCCCGATGTAATTGGTCTGAAACGTCATCGGATCTTCCGGCACGCCCAGCCCAAAGGACAAGGTGGAGTCATGCGTCAGCGCCTTCAGGTAGACCGGGCTCTGGAATAGCTTGTGGGCGGGCATGTTGTCTTCGACAGTCAGGCTCAGGTCGATGATGCGGCGGGTCATGGGACTACCTTTCTGGGCCAAGCAAACCCATTGCAGCGGCTGGGCTGTGGGCGTCTGGCGGTTGGATATAGGGTCTTTCGCATCGATGCTGATGAAAGCTGCGCGGCTTGACAATCCGCTAAAATTGGATCGGTAGTATAGATTGAATTGATGGCACGGGCGCAACCACTACCGACCGACCATAGAAAGACCACGCAAAACATGGAACTGCGCGACCTGCACGCCTTGGTTGCCATTGCCGAAACCGGCAGCTTGTCCGCCGCCTCGCGCAAGCTGCGTCTGACCCAACCGGCATTGACGGCCTCTTTGCAGCGGCTGGAGGGGGTTGTCGGCGTGCGTCTGGTGACACGCCATTCCCGGGGCGCGACCCTGACCGAAGAGGGCCAATATGTCCTGCAAAAGGCCCGCGACGTGCTGCACGATGTGGGCCAGATAGCTCTGGTGCAGGACAAGCTGGCGCTGGAGCCTGCGGGTGAGGTTCACCTCGGCCTGCCCACGACCGTGGCCGGCGGGCTGATCCCCGAACTGATCCCGTTGATGCGGGCGCGATACCCGCACATCCGCCTTCATGTCGTCGAAGCGATGAGCGGTGTGCTGCAAGACCAGTTGCAGCTTGGCAGGCTAGATCTGTCCGTCCTGTTTGACAGTGCCCCCGCTGCGGGTTTGCGCTGCACCCCACTGCTGACCGAGAGCCTGTATCTGCTGTTGCCGGCCCATCACACATTGGCCGTGGAGCACAGCGTCGATCTCGAAACGGTGGCGGCTTTGACACTGGTACTGCCAAGCATGGCGAATTCCATCCGCAAACATCTTGAAGTGGCCTGCCACACCAAGGCCCTGTCGTTGAGCGTTCTGGCGGATGTGGACAGTTTGCCCGGCCTTCTGGGTCTGGTGCGGGCTGGCTATTGCACCGTGCTGCCTAAATATCTTGCCAAAGGCGAGATTGACGCCGGACATATCGTGGCCTTGGCCGTCGAAAATCCCACGCTGCACTGGACGCTGCACCTGGCGTCGCGCCGGGATGCCCTACGCCCCAGGGCCGGCTTGGCGACGGGCAAATTGATCCAGGAAGCCTGCGCCAATCTGGTCAGGCGCGGCGACTGGGCCGCACAGATCATCGCGGGTTAGCCGGGCCCTGGTCTTGACCTGATCCGGTGCGGGCAGGCTTGCACGTTCGGCCTTACTGAGCCTTCTCATCCGGGCCGGAAATTTGTCCGGGGAAGTGGTCGGGGCGGGTCATGTCCACAATGCCGATTAGGAGGTTCAGGCCCAAAAAAGGCGACCAGATCGCGGCTGGTCCCGGCAAATTCTGTGATGCTTGCCTCCACCTCGACAAGGTGGCGATCCTCGGCACGCGCGGCAGC
>JANMCI010000530.1:0-2985 GCA_031361245.1 Rhodobacterales bacterium | reverse complement strand
GGTGAGCGGCGAGAATTCGGCGGGTTTGTGAACGACCGTGCAGCCTGCGGCCAGCGCCGGGGCGATCTTCCATGTCGAGAGCATGAAGGGCGTGTTCCACGGCGTGATGATGCCGACCGGGCCGATTGGCGTGCGGCTGGTCATGTTGACCTGACCCGGTGCGCGCAGGGTCTGGCCGTCGCGGGCGCCGGGGGCGAGGTCGGCGAAATAGCGGAAGTTTTCGGCGCCGCGGAGGGCGGCCTTGGCCATGAAGCGGATCGCCTGGCCGGTGTCCATCGCCTCGACCAGCGCGATTTCGTCGGCGCGCGCCTCGATGGCGTCGGCGATGCGGTGGAGCAGAGCCTTGCGCCGGTCGCCATCCATCGCGCGCCAGGCCGGGAAGGCGGCTTTGGCGGCAGCGGCGGCGGCGGCGATGTCGGCGGCCTTGCCACGGGCGACACGGGCAAGGGGTTTCAGGTCGATGGGCGAGATCGTCTCGAATGTCTCACCGTCCAGGGCGGCCATGGGTTGGCCTGCAATGTGGTTCAGCACGCCCTCCGTCCGAAAGCGGCCAAGGTGCATTTCGGCGCGGGCAAGGTTGGTGGCGAAATCGGACATCTTGGACCTATCTGGCGCGCAGGCGCGGGTGAATGGCGTTCTTTTTCCAGCTGAGGCCGGGGTCGATCTCGACCATTTCCAGCGTAAGGGCAAAGTGGGGCGTGGCAAACAGCGGGCCCAGCGCTTGGGTCGCGGCGGCAAAAATCAGATCGCCCGCCGCCTTGCGCTCATCGTGCGAGCGGCCCGCGCCGATGCGAAGGGTCAGATGGGCAAAGGCGTTTTGCGGCAAAAGGTCGGCCACGGCATAGTGATCGGCCCTGAGCGCCCGGACCCTGACGGCACCAAGTTCGAAAAGGCCGCTTGCCATCATGGCGGCGTGCAGCCTGTGGCAGAGGTCGTCAAGATCGGTCAGACGCTCAAGATTGGCGGAATACTCGACGGTCAGATGCGGCATCTGCGCCTCCACGCTTGTATTTAACGTGTTAAATAAACGAAGTTCATCTGTCAAGGTGGGCTTTCGGTTGAAACGCAGGGCAGGCTGTGGCAGTCGAAGGGCATGACCAGCAACACTCAAGCCGATACCCCTGCCCCGCGCACGACCAAAGCGTCGCTGCCGATGTCGCTTCTGCGCGCCCGGGAAGCGGTGATGAGCCATTTCCGCCCCATGCTGGACCGGCACGGGGTCAACGAACAGCAATGGCGCGTGATCCGGGTGTTGGCAGAAGCCGGGGAGATGGACGCATCAGAGGTGGCGGAGCGGGCGAATATTCTGGCCCCCTCGCTGACAAGGATGATCAAGGCGCTGACCGAACGCAGGCTGATCGTCAAGGCGCGCGACGAGGGCGACGGGCGACGGGTGATCTTGACGATTGCCCCGGCGGGCCTGGACCTGCTGAAAGAGGTCAGCCCGGATTCGGCGCGGATCTATGATGAGATCGAAGCGCGGTTCGGCCGGGAGCGGGTCGAAGCCTTGTTGAAGCTTCTGGATGAATTGACCACGCTCAAGGCCTGAAGCGTTTGGCATTTGATCCGGCTCAGCGATACAAAAGTCCCGGTCGGTTGCATGTCCTGATTTGCCTTCAATCTGAGCCAGTTTGAAGGAAAATCACTTCAAAGTGGCAGTCCGGCGTTGTCCTTAAGCCGGTCCATGACAATCTGACTTTGGACCCGCGCCACGGCGGGATGTGGCAAAAGGCGCTGCTGGATCAACAGGTTGAGGGCCGAGAGGTCCGAACACCACACCGCCAGCAGATAGTCCGCCTCGCCCGTCAGGGTCCAGCATGCGGTCACTTCGGGCAGGGTCGAGATCAGGCTGGCGAAGGAGCGGGCGGCATCGCTGCTGTGGGCTGCCATCTGGACCTGGACAAAGGCCTGCACGGTCAGCCCGATCTTGGCAGGGTCAAGCCGCGCCGTGTATCCCACGATCACGCCGTCCTGTTCCAACCGCTGACGGCGACGGGCGGCCTGGCTGGCAGAAAGATGCAGACGCTCGCCAAGGTCCTGAGCGGTTTGCATGGGGTCGCGCTGCATTTCCGCGAGCAGGTGCGAATCAATTGGGTCTATCATGCGGTTTTCTCGCGATATATGGCCATTTTTCGGTATTGTATCGCGCAATACCGCCCGAATTCCATCGATTTTGCGCCCCCGACGCATGTCTTGCGCGGTATCCTGACGGCAGGCCATCTTAGAGGAGTTCGCCATGGGTCCCTTTCCGCATTCCGCCCCTCGGGCCGTGATCTCGCCCGAGAATCCCGCCGGCACCGATGGCTTTGAATTCGTCGAATTCGCCCATCCCGATCCGCAGGTGCTGCGCGACCTTTTTGGCCGCATGGGCTATGTTCTGACCGCCCGGCACCGGTCGCGCGATATCGAGTTGTGGCAGCAGGGCGACATCACCTATGTGCTGAACAATGACCCCGGCAGCCATGCGATGCGCTTTGTGGCCGAACACGGGCCCTGCGCGCCCTCGATGTGCTGGCGCTTTGCCGATGCGGACGCGGCCCATGCCCGCGCCCTGTCGCTGGGGGCCGAGGCCTATACGGCCCGCGACCGCGCCTTGGATCTGCCCGCCATCGTCGGCATTGGCGGTTCGCTGATCTATTTCACCGACCGTTATGGCGACGCGAACCCCTATGACGCGTTCGAATTCGTGACCGAAGCCAAGCCTGCGGGTGTCGGGTTCCACTATCTCGACCACCTGACCCACAATGTCCACAAGGGCAACATGGACCGCTGGTTCCAGTTTTACGAACGTCTGTTCAATTTTCGCCAGATCCGGTTTTTCGATATCGAAGGCAAGTTCACCGGACTGCACAGCCGTGCCCTGACCTCGCCCTGCGGACGGATACGCATTCCGATCAACGAGGACCGGGGCGAGACCGGGCAGATCGTGGAGTATCTGAAGCGGTACAAGGGGGAAGGGATCCAGCATATCGCGGTGGGGACCGA
>JANMCI010000501.1:0-3431 GCA_031361245.1 Rhodobacterales bacterium | reverse complement strand
TGGACGATCAGACCCGCCTCGCGGCCCATATGGAAAAGCGGTCGATGATGATGCTTGGGGGCAGGATGACCTATGAATTGGACGCGGGCCAAGGTCGCGCCGTCGGGTCGGTGATCCGGATGGGCGGACATTTTCTGGGGCTGTCGCTGGTCGTCGAGGAAGTGGTGACCGAACGCTCACCTCCCGCAAGCAAGATGTGGGAAACGCGTGGGGCGCAAAGGCTTCTGATCATCGACAGCTACGTCATGGGGTTTGAAACCCGCAGGGTCACAGAGGGGACGAGCGCGCGGGTCTACATCGACTACCGGCTGCCGACCACTTTACCCGGGCGCTGGCTCGGGTTGCTTTTCGCGGGTTTCTATGCCCGGTGGTGCGTATCGCGCATGCTTGATGGTGCAAGCCGCCACTTTAGCAACGAGGCAGAGCCGCTCAGCATCGCATGAAACAGGCCGCGCATCTATGCCCACTGCAACACCTGCGCGACGTGATATGCCTTTCGATAAGCGCCTTCCCAAGGAAGGCTGTGGACCGACCGATTTGGGCATTCAGGCAGGAGGATGACTATATGACCCCGCGTCTGACCCTTGGAAACTGGACCGCATCAGCCGTTCTTTTGGCGCTATCAGGGGCGGGTCTGGCACTGGTGGGTGCATACTTTTTGCTGTTGCGTCCGGCATTGTTGCCCGAGGACATACGTTACATGGGGCTTTCGGACAATCAGTTGGCGACTCTCCGGCCAGCGCTTGAGCTTTGGCTCTCCCAGGTGTTCCGGGTGATGGGCGGCTATATTCTGGCGACCGGCGTATTGACCGTTGCATTGGCCGCCACCGCCTACTGCGGGCATAGCTGGATCGCATTTGTCGGCGCGGTCTTGGGAGGTGCTGCCTCTATCGGTCTGATGGCGGTTGTGAACTTTGCCATCGAATCCGACTTCAAGTGGCTCCTGTTCGGCATGGCGTTGGTCTGGGCATCGAGTCTGGTGATGTTCTGGGTTGAGGAACGCAGGTGAATGCGAACATTGCGCCGATGGCGCGCGGATTCCGGAAACAGCGCGGGGCGTGATCGAGACCCAGAGTGATGGAGCGACAACGGGACGTGAATGCGAGGAGCAGCGCTTGCCTGGTTCGCCCCCTTATGAATTTATTTCCCGCGTCGCGGTAGCGCCTGGCATCAGTCGCCCCGGTAAGCGCAGGCTTGGCCAGACGGCGAGCAGTGCCACGCCGGCCGTCAATACGAACGCGGCGTTGGGCAGCCACGTCACATCGTACAAAAGTCCGCCCGCCGCTGACCCCACCGCCGCGCCAAGGCTGGTCGCCGAGGTTTGCTTGCCAAGCTCTGCCCCGGATTTATGGCCCGCCTCTGCTGCAATCCAATAGGTCAGGATCGGCGATAGTATTCCCGCGCTTGCCGCCACACCGCCGGTCACCACCAGCATCAATGCAAAATTCCCCGCCAGCGGCACCGCGAACAGCCCCGCTGCCAGAACCCCAAAGGCAGGGGCGACCAACCAGCGGGTGAACTCTGGCCTGACCAGCGGCGAGAACACCGTTGCTTGCGCCACGATCATCACCAAACTACAGGTCGTGAACATCGCAGCAATCTGCACCGGCGTCAGGCCCAGCTCCTGCTTTCCGCGAAGGGCGAGGCCGACTTCGAACACACCAATCCCGGCGGACACCACAAATCCGAGTATCAGCAGTTGCCACAACAGCCGGGGTGCCGGGGCGCGCAAAGCTGCTCCGATGGGTTGATGCCCCGGTCCGATAGTTCCGGGAAGCAACACTGCGACCGCAATGGCCGCCACCAGCGCCAGCCCGCCGGCTATAAGCAGCGGCACGGTCAATGCTCCGGCAGAGCCCCAGGTTCCGACTGTCAGGCGCGAGAGCAACACGCCCAGCGTGGGACCGAAAAGAAAGCCAGAAATACCCGCCATCGAGATGAACATCAGTCTTCGGCCCAGAGCCCCTTTGTCGGGCGAAAAGTCCGTGACGGCGGCAAGCGCCACCGGCGTGATCGCTGCCGCAAACACGCCGCTGACAGCGCGTTCAACATAGACCGCTGCCAAGGACTCGAACACGGCGGAGGCGATCATGGTGGCGCTGAAACCAGCCAGTCCGATCAGCAAGACGCACCGCCGTCCCCACCGATCCGACAGCCGGCCCCAGACCGGGGCGCAGATGAACAGCGACAGCATGTAAATCGCCGTAAGCAACCCGGTCGCGCGCGACACCTGCGCAGGCGTATTATCGGCGCCCAACAACCGCTCGATCAGCGCAGGCAGTTGCGGCAGCAGTATGCCGAACCCGACCGAGATCGTGAACACCGCCAACATCAGCACGGGCAGGATGACCCCGACGGGCTTGGCGGCTGAGCCCAGACTTTCGCGAAGGCTTCCGCCGGTCATGCCCGCCCGCCCATGCTGGCGCACTCGATTTCGCGCGGGCCGGGGCACTGGCGCTGCACCTCAGATTGCGGCGAGAGCCCGCGCCAGAAGGTCGCGGACCTGTCCCGCCACCGCTTGCAGCCCTTCGTTGTCAATCGCCTGCATCGAGGCCACCGGGTCAATCGCACTGACCTCGACGCCGCCCTCCACCGCCCGCAGAATGACATTGCAGGGCAGCATCGCGCCCACGCGCGGTTCCATCCCGATCGCCTGCCAGGCCATTTGCGGGTTGCAGGCCCCGAGGATGCGGTAGGCTGGCATGTCAACGTCGATCTTCTTTTTCATCGTCGCTGCCACGTCGATTTCGGTCAGCACCCCGAACCCGTTTGCGGCCAGTGCTGCGCGGGTGCGGCTGTCCACCTCGTCAACTGAAGCCCCAGCGATCAGCCGGTCAATCGTGTAGCTCATAACGCTCCCACCCCTATTTTCGCAGATATTTTGCCAAAGCGAAAATCGCCAGCACCACAAGGACGACGACCACGATCATCCAGAGACCGCCAAATCCCATGCCATAGCCATTCATCATCGGTTGTCCTTTCCAGTTGGCTGCGAGCCCTTGCGCCGAACAAAAAGGGCTCGCGGATATGTTAGTCGCCGTCGGTCATGTCGGAGTGATCCGCATCCTGCGGCCTCGATGCAGGCTTCATCATCATCATCTGCATCATTGCTGCCATTGTCGCCATTTCAGCCTCGGTCACCTGACCGTCACCGTCTTCGTCATGCATCTGAAACGCGCGGACCATCATGGTTCGGGTGTGGGCAGCGTGCATCTCCTCGAACTCTGCCAGTGACAGCGATCCGCTGGTGTCGGTGTCATAGGTCTTGATCTCGGCCTGCATCCCGGCGGTCATTTCCTCGGGCGTCAGGGTGCCATCCTTGTTGGCATCGAAAGTTCGCATGGCATAGCTGTTCATGCCCGACATCATGCCGCCCATCATTCCGCCGCCCATCATGCCATCGCGTCCGTCCATCATGCCCTGTTGGGCAG
>JANMCI010000465.1:0-5623 GCA_031361245.1 Rhodobacterales bacterium | reverse complement strand
CGTTGGTGCGGTTGGCTATTTCGGGGGCGACGATGGCGGAGATCAGACCCCCCGCCATGACCCAGGAAATCGCCTTGGGGCGAAACGCGGGGCTGGCGGTGTCGGCGGCGGCAAAGCGGTAGAACCCTTGGGCCGACATGTAGATGCCGCTGAAAAGCGCGCCGAGCACGAAGAGCGGAAAGTTGGAGAGCGACAGGCCGAGGGCCGAGACGGCGGCCCCGAGGGCTCCGCCGGCAGCGCCCACGACAAAGCCGGCACGGCGGCCAAAGCGGGCCATGAAGGCCGAGATCGGCGTGGCGGTGAGCATCGAGCCGATGACCATGGCCGAGATCGGCAGCGTGGCCAGACAGGGGTTCGGGGCCAATTGCTTGCCAGCAAGGCCCGCTATGGTGAAGATCATCGGCATCTGGGCGCCAAGAACCGCTTGTGCGGCCACAAGGACAAGGACATTGCGGCGCGCGAGGCTGTCGGTGGTCTGGGTCATGATGGGCTATCGGTAGGCAGGGACGGCTGCAGGTTCAAGGGCATTTCGTGCGGCAAGGGAAGATGAGTATTTGGAAAGGTGCAATGGATGGTCGGTCGCCTGATTGAGAGCCTCGATTGCGTGGCGGAAGGGGCGGCGTGGCTTGCGGCACAAGAGCCGCGGTTCGCCCATGCCATGGCGCTGACCGGGCCGTTGCCGCTGCGCCGCCATGCCGACGGGTTTGCGGCCCTTCTGGATGCGATCGTGGGCCAGCAGGTCTCGGTCGCATCGGCGGCGGCGATCTGGGCCCGGCTGGAGGCGGCGGGGCTGACCGAGCAGGTGGCGATGGCGGCGGCGGGCGACGAAGCGCTGCGGACGGCAGGCTTGAGCCGGCAGAAGGCGCGCTATGGGCGGGCCCTGGCGCAGGCGGGGATCGATTTTGACGCATTGCGCCGGATGCCGACCGATCAGGTGATCACCACCCTCGTCGCCGTGCCGGGCATCGGGGCGTGGACGGCGGAGATCTATGCGATGTTTGCCCTTGGCCGCGCCGATGTCTTTGCGCCCGGCGATCTGGCGCTGCAGGAGGCGGCGCGACTGCTGTTCGATCTGGCCGAGCGGCCCGGCGAGCGCGACTTCCGCCGGATGGCGGAGGCGTGGAGCCCATGGCGCGCGGTTGCGGCCCGCGCCCTTTGGGCCTACTACCGCGTGGCCAAAACGCGGGAAGGGATCCGATGAGCCGTATCTTGAAATTCGGGCGCAAGGCTGCGGCCTCGGGCCGGGCCAGAAGTCTTGTGGTGTTCGTGCATGGCTACGGTGCCAATGGGGCCGACCTTCTGGACATCGCCGCGGTGCTGGCCCCGCATCTGCCCGACACCGCCTTTGCCGCTCCCGATGCCGCCGACCGCATCCCCGGCGCGCCTTTTGGCCATCAGTGGTTTCCGATCCCGCGCTTTGACGGCTCGAGCGAAGCGCAGGCCGCAGCCGGGCTGGAGCGCGCCGCCGTGGACATCAATGCCTTTGCCGATCAGCGCCTTGCCTACGAAGGTCTTGGCCCTGAAGCCCTGGCCTTCGTCGGGTTTTCGCAAGGGGCGATGATGAGCCTGCATGTCGCCCCGCGCCGCGCGGTGGCCCCCGCTGCGGTGGTGGCCATTTCGGGACGTCTTATTCAGCCCGAGCGTCTGGCGGGCGAGGCCACGGCCAAGCCACCCATGCTGATCATGCATGGCGATCAGGATCAGGTGGTTGATTTCGAGGAAATGGCCCTGGCGGCCAATGCGCTGGTCGCGGCCGGGTTCGACACCTATGGCCATGTCATGAAGGGCATGGGGCATGGCATCTCGCAGGACGGGCTGGCGTCGATGCTGGGCTTTTTGAAGCAATTCCTGCCGGGGTAGGGGGGCCAAGAATTTTCGGCGAAAATTCTTAGCCTTGGCCGCCGTTCGCCAGATAGGCGGCACAGCCGGTCAGGGCGGCGAAATCATCCTCGACCACCCAGACCGGGAACCCCTTGAGAAAGTCGCCAAACCGCCCCTTGTCGCGCATCGACGCGGCAAGGCCCATTTCGGCGAACCAGGGCGTCATGGCGCGCGACATGCCACCGATCAGAAAGATGCCGCCATAGGGCAGGTGGATCAGCGCCAGATTTCCAAGATAGGAGCCAAGGATGTGGCAATAAAGCTGTGCCGCAGCCCGCGCCACACTGTCGCCCGCAGCAAGGGCCGCCATGATCTGGGCGCTGCTACGTGGGTTGAGCGCTCCGGCTTCGGTCGTGACATAGGCATGGATATGTTCGAGACCCCGGCCCGCCAGCGCATCCTCGGCCCCGGCGAAACCATGGGCATGCTCGCCGTAGCTTTCGATGAAGCGCGCCAGCCGCAGATCCCGCTCGTCACGGATTGGCATCGAGATGTGACCGCATTCCGAGGGCGGAACGACCCGGCCCCAGGGCGTGTTGTGGACGGGGGCGGCATTGATGCCGGTGCCAAGGCCGACCACCAGCATCGCGGCATTGGGCACGGCGGGCGCCTCGATCACCGGGCGCAGAAACTCGGGCGCGATATGGCCCAATGCCTGACCCTGCGCCTGAAGATCGTTCAGGATGGCCACTTTCGTGGCCCCGGTTGCCCGGGTCAGCAGCGCATGGTCGATGATCCAGCTGAGGTTTGTCATCTCGGCCACGCCATGGCGCACCGGACCCGCCGCCGCCACACAGGCGCCCTCGACCGAGGCGATGCCCGCCTCTTTCAGATAGCGCGTCAGGATCGGTTCCAGACTGCCAAATTCGGCATTGGCGAATTTGGCGATGGAATTGGGCCGGACATGGGCCCCGTCGGCAAGGGCAACACGGGTGTTGGTTCCGCCGATATCGGCGAGAATGGCGGTCATTTCGGCCCCTCAGTCATTGCGGGCAATCGCCCGGGCAAGCGCGTGATACGAGGATTTCGGAATACGCTCCAGTGTTTCGAAATCGACATGGACCAGACCGAAGCGTTTTTCATAGCCCTCGGCCCACTCATAATTGTCCAGAAGCGACCAATAGAAAAAGCCCTTCACATTGGCACCGGAAGCGATTGCCGAGCGGGTGGCGGCAAGGTGCGAAAAGAGATAATCCTCGCGAATTGCGTCGGTTACGGTGCCATCTTCTACCACGTCGGCGTTGGCCATACCGTTTTCGGTCACATAGAGCGGCAGGTTGCCCACGTAGTCACGCTCCATCCGCAGAAGAAAACCTTCGAGACCCTCGGGATAGATCTCCCAGCCCATCTGGGTCTTGGGCAGGGAGCCTTGCACATCGCGGAGTGCTGGCCACGGGGCCGAGGGGACGTGGGCTACGGTGTGGCGGGTGTAGTAGTTGACTCCCAGCCAGTCGATGGGCTGTCCGATCAGGTCCATGTCGTCCTGCCAGTTCTGCGGCATGTGGGGGCCAAGCCCGGCAAGCACCTCGTCGGGATAGGATTTCCGCGTGATCCCCTCGATGAACCAGCGGTTGAAGATGCCATCCCACAGGGTTGCGGCCGCGACATCGACGGGGGCAGCGCTGGCCGGGTCGGTGTGATCGAAGTTCAGCACGATGCCGAGGTTCTTCTGCCCCATCCCGCGCAGACGTTCGACCGCCGCACCATGGGCGAGAAGCACGTGATGCATGGCGCGGGCGGTGGCGCGGATGTCACGGTGGCCGGGCGCGTGAACGCCCATGAAATGGGACAGCCATGCCACGCACCACGGCTCGTTGATCGTCGCAATCGATGCGACCCGGTCGCCCAGCAGGCGGGTGATCGCTTCGGCGTAGTCGGCAAACCAATGGGCCACGTCGCGGTTGGTCCAGCCGCCGAGATCGGCCAGGGCCGAGGGCAGGTCCCAGTGATACAGCGTCTGGAAGGGCTTGAGCCCGCGTTCCAGCATGCCGTCGACCAGCCGGTCATAAAAGGCCAAGCCCTCGGGGTTGACGGTGCGGCCATCGGGCATGACGCGGGACCACGAGGTCGAAAACCGGTAGGCGTCCATGTTGGCCGCTTTCAGCAGGTCAAGATCGGCGGGCCAGCGGTTGTAATGGTCGCAGGCGAGCGCGCCATCCTCGGCCCGCACGACGTTGCCGGGGGTCGCGGCAAAGCTGTCCCAGTGGCTGGGACCGCAACCGCCGAATTTGGTGCCCTCGATCTGATAGGCGGCGGTGGCGGCGCCGAACAGGAAACCCGCAGGAAAGTCGTATCGGGAAAGCCGCATGGATGCTCCTGTCAGGCGGAGGGGGCGGGGCCGGTGGATTGGCCCAGAATGAGTTCCGCTTCGAGCAGTCGGTGTTGCGGCGGGCTGTCGGGCTGGCTGATGACCGCCAGCAGCAACTCGGCGCTGAGCCGCCCCGCCTCGCGCACCGAAGACCGCGTGGCGGTGAAGATCGGCACATCATCGCCGTTGCGCAGATAGCTCAGGTCATCGTCAAAGATGATCACCGATATGTCGCGCCCCATCTTGAGGCCCCGCGCCTCGATCGCGCGGCGGATGCCCATGCCAGACAGGATCGAGGCCGCAAGAAAGGCCGTGGGCGGTGCGGCGAGGTCCAGTGCGATCCTGGCGTCGCGGTAGCCGAGCGCCTCGGTCATCTCGCCGTTGAACATGAGCGCAGGGTCAGGCGTCAGGCCGCGCTCGGCCATGGCATCGACCATGCCGGCCTTGCGGCGCAGGGCGAAGTCCTGCTGTTCGGAGCCGTTGACGAGGGCGATGCGCTTGTGACCAAGGTCGAGGAGGAACTGGGTGGCCCGGTGAAAGGCGCGGCGGTTGTTGACGTCGACCCAGTTGTAATCGTCGCCGACCCCGGTGGCGCGGCCATGGACCACGAACGGCAGGCCGATGTCGCGCAGGATGCGGATGCGCGGGTCATTGGTCTTCATGCCCTGCACGATCACGCCATCGACCGCGCCGCGCGACATGAGGTCCCGGTAGGTGGCCTCTTCGGCGTCATCCTGAACGACCGACAGCATCATGTCATAGCCGTTGCGCGAATAGATCTCGGCGGCCCCGGCAGTGAAGTCAGAAAAGATCGGGTTCATCATTTCGTTGCGCAGATTGAGCGGCAGCACATGCCCCACGGCCATCGCGCGCCCGGTTGCGAGGCGGATCGCGCGGGCGTTGGGGCGATAGTTGTGGCGGCGGGCGGCAGCCACGACACGCTCGCGGGTGGCCTCGTTCACCTCGGGGTAGCCGTTCAGCGCGCGGCTGACGGTTGTGGGCGACAGACCCAATTTGGAAGACAGCTCTTTGAGGTTCATCGCATTCGGGCCAAAACGGTTTTCTCCAGATCGGGGGCACATTAGTGCGTGATTTTGGTCAGGTCAAAGCATTGCGATGCCTCCGTAATCGTTTTAGACGGCCGCAAGTGCCGCTGTTGGCGTTCTGGCGCGATGCGAATCTCAATGTCAAAGCGCTTTTGTCCCTTTGGGGGAGGGACAATAAAAACGCTTTGAGGTTGATGCCGTTCAGGAATCGCTCATGGCGGGGCTTGCAGCAGGGCCGTGAGGCGACGTTGAAGGGCTGACAACCCCTCGGGATCGGGCGCGCCGTGGGGCAGGGCCAGCACGATGGGTTCGCGCCCGGCATCGCGGAGGGGCAGGACCACGACGGCCTTGCCATCGGGGCTGATTCTCGGCGCGGGCTGGGTATAGC
>JANMCI010000447.1:0-8553 GCA_031361245.1 Rhodobacterales bacterium | reverse complement strand
CGGGCGTTCTGTTCGACCATCAGGATCGAGATGCCCGTGCGGGCGACCTCGATGATGCGGTCGAAAAGCTCGTCCATCACGATGGGCGAGACACCCGCGGTGGGTTCGTCCAGCATCAGAACCTGCGGCTGGGTCATCAGGGCGCGGCCCACGGCGACCTGCTGGCGCTGGCCGCCCGACAACTCGCCCGCCGCCTGATGGCGCTTTTGCTTCAGGATCGGGAACAGGTGGTAAATTTGCTCGATCGTCACCTTGATGTCGTCGCGGCGCAGGTATGCGCCCATTTCAAGGTTTTCCTCGACCGTCATCGAGGTAAAGATGTTCTGGGTCTGCGGCACAAAGGCCATGCCCTTGGCCACACGGGCCTGCGGGCTCAGCGCGGTGATATCCTCGCCATTCAGCCGCACCTTGCCGCCGCGCAGATTGAGCATGCCAAACACGGCCTTCATGGCCGTCGACTTGCCGGCCCCATTGGGGCCGACGATCACGGCGATCTCGCCCTTGTTCACAGCGATGGTGCAGGAATGGAGGATATCGACCGGGCCATAGCCGCCGGTCATCGCCTCGCCGATCAGGAAGGGCTCAGCCATTTGTGCCTCCGCAGAGGAATTTTTCGGCCGAGAAATTTTTCGACGACGAAGAATTTTCTTCCGAAAATTCTGCAAGGGTGAGGTCAGCCATGAGCCACCACCTTGTTCTTCAGGCCGGTGCCGAGGTAGGCCTCGATCACGCGCTCGTCGTTCTTGACCTCGTCCACGGTGCCCTTGGCCAGCACGCGGCCTTCGGCCATCACGATGACCGGGTCGCAGAGGCGCGCAATGAAATCCATGTCGTGCTCGATGACGCAGAACGTGTAGCCGCGCTCCTTGTTCAGCCGCTGGATCGCGTCGGCGATGGTGTTCAGCAGCGTGCGGTTCACGCCGGCGCCGACCTCATCCAGAAACACCACCTTGGCATCGACCATCATGGTGCGGCCAAGTTCGAGCAATTTCTTCTGACCGCCAGAGATGTTGCCGGCCTTCTGATCGGCAAGATGCGAGATGGTCAGAAACTCCAGCACCTCGTCGGCCTTTTGGCGCAAGATCCGTTCCTCGGCGGCCACGGCGCCTCGGCGAAACCATGCGTTCCACAAGGTTTCTCCGGACTGGCTTCCCGGCACCATCATCAGATTTTCGCGCACCGTCATCGAGGAAAACTCGTGGGCGATCTGGAAGGTGCGCAACAGGCCCTTGGCGAACAGGACATGCGGCGCCAGGCCGGTGATATCGTCGCCATCCATCATCACCCGGCCCGAAGTGGGCGGCAGGCGGCCTGCGATCACGTTGAAAAGCGTCGTCTTGCCGGCACCATTCGGCCCGATCAAGCCGGTGATCGACCCTGTGGCAATCTCCAGCGAAGCGCCGTCTACGGCGCGGAAGGCACCGAAATGCCGATGCAGATCCTCAACGACGATCATGTTTCCCCCTGCGCCACTTAACCGTGCTTTTACAGCATCTTGCGCTACGTTCTTAAAGCGCGGCCCGAGGTGAAACCCCGGGCCGCGTTCCTTGGATCAGATCAAGGATCAGCGGAACTTGACGGTCTCGTACTTGCCGCCCTTGACCTCGAACTCCTTGTAGCGGCCAGCGCTTTCGCCGGGACCGACCAGAAGGACACCCGAGGCGCCGTCATAGTCGATCGCAGTGCCTGCAGCGAGCAGCTCCATCGCATGGCCAAGCTGGCCGGGAAGGATCTGTTCGCCCGGACCGTTGGCGATTTCCATGATCTTGGCGCCGTAGACTTTCGGATCGGTCGAGTTGGTGGCTTGCATGGCGAGCATGATCAGGGCCGCCGCGTCATACGATTCCATCGTATAGGGCGAGGTGGCGTCATAGGCCGGGGTGGCCGCTTTGCCCATCTCGGCCAGAACCGCGGCACCAGCCGAGTCCGACTGGGCTACCTGACCGTAAGAGCCGTCCAGCGGTGCGCCGATGGCCGCGGGCAGGCTGTCGCCCACCATGCCGCCGGGCAGGCCGAACTTTGAGAAAGCGCCAGAGTCGAGCGAGGCCTGGATGATGCCCTTGCCGCCCTGATCGAGGTAACCGGCCACGACCAGCAGGTCGCCGCCAGCCGCAGCCAAGGCCGCGACTTCGGCCGAATAGTCCGACTTTCCGTCCTCATGCGCCGCGTTGATCGTCACGGTGCCACCCTTGGCGGTGAAGGCCGCCGCGATCGATTCCGCCAGACCCTTGCCGTAGTCGCTGTTGGAATAGGTCAGCGCGATCGACTTCACGCCGTGCTCCATCAGCACATCTCCCATCACTTCGCCTTCGCGGGCGTCGGACGGGGCGGTGCGGAAGAACAGGCCGTCGTCTTCGGCGGTCGAGAGCGCCGGCGAGGTGGCGGAGGGCGACACCATTACGATGCCGTTCGGACGCGCAACGTTTTGCAGCACGGCGCCGGTGACACCCGAGCAGTCGCCGCCGATGATGCCCTTGACGCCGTCAGAGGTGACCATCTTTTCGGCAGCTGTGGTGGCCGCAGCGCTGTCAACGCAGGTGCTGTCGCCACGGACGGACACGAAGTTCCAGCCGTTCAGCGCCTTACCCGAAGCGTTCACCTCGGCCATTGCGGCTTCGGCGGCGTTGGCCATGTGGCCGGTAAGCGATTCAATCGGGCCGGTAAAGCCGATCAGGATGCCCAGTTTCACGTCTTCGGCCATGGCGGCACCCGCAAAGAGGGCGGTTGCAGCAGTGGCCAGTAGCAGCTTTTTCATTGTTATCTCCCATGTTGGACCTAAATCCTGCAGGCGAACCTAGAGTGACTTCATCCAAAAGAAAAGCGGTTTGGCGACCGCCTGAGTGTTGATTGCGGCGCAAAACCGGGGGTTTGGCTGAGGTTTCCGCAGCGTCACCATGGCAGGTCTGCTGCACTGCGGCGGAATCTTGGGTCCGGGCCTTGACGAAAATCGCCCCGGTCTCCACCTTTCAGCCAAGGAAACGGTCCCAAAGGAACCTCAAGATGCGCAGCCGCCTTGCTTTTGCCCTTGTCTGTGCCGCAGGCCTTTCGGTCGGCGCGGCCCCAGCCATGGCCGAAACTCTGTTCGGGGCCATCGCGTTTTCGCCCTCGACCGGCAAGGTCGGCGGCGGGTGGAATTTTGCCGGCGAGACGGACGCCACCTCTGAAGCGGTGGTTCAATGTGGCGCGGAGGATTGCGACACGGTCGTCGTGTTCCCGAGCTGCGCCGCGGTCGCGGTTGGTGACGGCTATGGGATGGGATTTTCGGCCGACGAATCGGTGGAAAAATCCGAAGAAACCGCATTGGCGAATTGCGACGGCTTTACCACCAACTGTCTGGTGACGATGTCGTTTTGCAACGAAGGCTGACGCAGGTCGCGGCCATTTCGGAAATCCCCCCGCGATTTGTCGATTTGCGGTAGTCTGCTTTCACTGGAACCTCAGTGATAGGGACAAGCCATGAATTTCGTCGAAGCAGTCAAATCGGGTTATCAGAACTATGTGAATTTCTCCGGCAGGTCGTCGCGCTCGGCCTTCTGGTGGTGGGCGCTGTTTCAGGTGATCGTGTCCATCGTGATCGGCATCGTCGAAGGCGGCGGGTCGTGGCAGATGGGCGGTGGTATGATGGCCGGAGGCTATGATTCGGGGCCAATCGGCATCGTCTGGTCGCTGGCCAACCTGTTGCCCGGCCTTGCCCTCGGTGTGCGCCGTTTGCATGACATCGACAGATCGGGGTGGTGGATCCTGATTTCGCTGATCCCGCTGGTCGGATGGATCATCTACATCGTATGGGCATGCACCAAAGGCACCACCGGCGACAACCGGTTTGGCGCCGACCCGCTGGCGGGCCAGGTCTAGATCGACAGCCGCGGCGTTTGCATCGGGGTGGGGGACCCTTGGGTTCCCCGCTCGCGGTAGGGTGTGGTGTTGTAGTGGCTGCGGTAGCATTTCGAGAAATGCGACGGGCTGGCAAAACCGCAGGCCAAGGCCACGTTGATCACCGACATGTCGGTCTGCATCAGCAGGTTGCGGGCCTTTTGCAGCCTGAGTTCCATGTAATAGCGCTTGGGTGAGCGATTCAGATAGCGGCGAAACAGCCGCTCCAGTTGCCGCGTCGACATGCCGACCTCTTCGGCCAGTTCGGCGGGCGACATCGGGTCCTCGATGTTGCCCTCCATCATCTGGATGACCTGGCTGAGCTTGGGATGCCGCACCCCGATGCGGGTCGGGATCGACAGGCGCTGGGTGTCCTGATCGGTGCGCGGGGTCGAATAGATCAGCTGATCGGCCACGGTGTTGGCGACATCCTCGCCGTGACCCGCTGCGATGACCTTCAGCATCAGATCCAGCGAAGAAGTGCCCCCGGCAGTGGACCAGCGATTGCCGTCCATCACAAAGACCGATTTGGTCAGCTGGACGTCGTCGAACTCTTCCAGAAAGCCGTCCTGGTTTTCCCAGTGGATTGTCGCTTTCTTACCGTCCAGCAGACCGGCCTTGGCGAGGGCGTAAGACCCGGTGCACAGGCCGGCAATCGTGACCCCGCGCCGCGCCTCGCGGCGCAGCCAGTTCAGCACGGCCTTGGTCGTCGATTTCTGCACATCGATGCCACCGCAGACCAGAAGGGTGTCGTCGCGGTCAATCTCGTCCAGCCCCATGTCGAGCCGGAAGGATGCGCCGTTGGAGCAGGTGGCATATTGCCCGCCTTCGCCGGCAAGGGCCCAGGAATAGATCGGGTGCCCGGCGACGCGGTTTGCGATGCGCAGGGGCTCGATGGCACTGGCAAAGGACAGCATGGTAAAGCGATCCAGCAGCAAAAAGACGAAACGCCGGGGCGCTTCCGCCTGAGCGGTTTGGGTGGCCTTGCGAAGCGGAGTAGCCATGTTGCGACCTGCAATGTCGGTATTGGCGCATGGATACAGGTTTGCGAGGCGCCCGCAAGGGCAATTTGCGGCTTTCACTCTTTGCATTCCAAAGGCTTTTCCTTATACGGCGCAATCAATGGAAAGACGTGAGGGAATTCCCATGACCAAGGGTTGGACAAAATCGGACTGGCGCGCCAAAGCACGGGTGCAAATGCCGGATTATCCCGATCAGGCAGCGCTGAATGCCGTCGAGGCGCAGCTGGCCAAGTATCCCCCGCTGGTCTTTGCCGGCGAAGCGCGGACGCTGAAGCGGCAGTTGGCCCTGGCGGCGGAGGGCAAGGCTTTCGTGCTGCAAGGCGGCG
Organism: Rhodobacterales bacterium; assembly: GCA_031361245.1. GTDB lineage: Bacteria > Pseudomonadota > Alphaproteobacteria > Rhodobacterales > Rhodobacteraceae > Stagnihabitans. The sequence continues at coordinate 3,332 of JANMCI010000447.1, read as the reverse complement.
ACTGCGCCGAGAGCTTTGCCGAGTTCAGCGCCGACAACATCCGTGACACCTTCCGCGTCATGCTGCAGATGGCTGTCGTTCTGACCTATGGTGCCAAAGTCCCGGTGATCAAGATCGGCCGCATGGCAGGTCAGTTCGCCAAGCCGCGCTCGGCTGGCACCGAAGTGATCGGGGGCGTGGAACTGCCGTCCTATCGCGGCGACATCATCAACGGCTTTGACTTCACCGCTGCCGACCGCGTTCCCGATCCCAAGCGCATGTTGCAGGCCTATACGCAGGCTGCGGCCTCGCTGAACCTGCTGCGCGCGTTCTCGACCGGCGGTTTTGCCGATATTCACCGCGTCCATTCGTGGACGTTGGGCTTTGCCGAGAATGACAAGGCGGAACGCTACCGCGAGCTCTCCAACCGCATCGCGGATGCCCTGGATTTCATGACGGCCGCAGGGGTCAATGCGGACACGGCGCATACGCTGTCCACTGTCGAATTCTACACCAGCCACGAGGCGCTGCTTCTGGAATATGAAGAGGCGCTGTGCCGGATTGACACGCTGACCGGCAATCCGGTTGCGGGTTCTGGCCACATGATCTGGATCGGTGACCGCACCCGTCAGCCCGACGGCGCGCATGTCGAGTTCTGCCGCGGCGTGCTGAACCCGATCGGCCTGAAATGCGGTCCTTCGACCACAGCCGAGGATCTGAAGGTGCTGATGGCCAAGCTCAATCCGCAGAACGAAGCGGGCCGCCTGACGCTGATCGCACGCTTTGGTGCGGGCAAGGTTGGCGATCATCTGCCGCGTCTGATCAAGACCGTTCAGGCCGAGGGCGCCAATGTCGTCTGGTCCTGCGATGCGATGCATGGCAACACGATCAAGGCCGCGTCGGGCTACAAGACCCGGCCATTTGAATCCGTCCTGCGCGAAGTGCGCGAGTTCTTCCAGATCCACAAGGCCGAGGGCACGATTCCCGGCGGCGTGCATTTCGAGATGACCGGCAAGGATGTGACCGAATGCACGGGCGGGCTGCGCGCCGTGTCGGACGAGGATCTGTCGGACCGCTATCACACCGCCTGCGACCCGCGCCTCAACGCCAGCCAGTCGCTGGAACTGGCCTTCCTCGTGGCTGAAGAGCTGACGTCACGTCGGGAACAAAACCGCCGGATCGCGCTGTAAGGCACTGCAATCGGGGCCCGGCTTCTGGCTGGGCCCATGGCGCGAGGGCCGCAAAACCGCTGTTTCACCGGTCCTCAGCCGTGCCGCACCACAACATAGCGCGTGCCGCGCAACCGCGCTGTGACCTCGTTGCAAAGGCGGCGTGACAGTCTTTGGGCGGCGGTTTCGGGGCTGCGGGCGCGCTCCACCGACGCTCCTGCCCTTACGGCGATGTCGGTGGCTCCCCAGTCCTGCCGGACGGTGCTGCGGTCGCCTTGAATGATCGGCGCGGGGTGCATCTGATAGATGCACGCAGTGGCGAAGAACGGCAGCTCTTCATTGAACATGAATTCATCGACCGGGTCGCCAGTGGTTTGCGAAGCGTCCAGAAGCCGTGCGGCGGCCACTGCTGAAACCACATAGCCCGCAGTGCCGGGATGGCCGGAGCGCAGACGGTGAAGGTGCCGCCCTGCCGAAATGGCCGTTGCGGCTTTCGACAGATGGATCCGCCCGCCGAATGTCTCCAGTTTGACAAGGTCGGCATCGGCCGGAACCCAGCCATCCTGCAGGTACCGGCCCAGATCGGCGGCGAGGATGACATCATCTTCCAGCACCATTCCGCCAGGCTCGCCACTTTCGACGATCCTCCGCCAGACCGCGCAATGGCTTTGCAGGCAAGCATAGGCTGGGGCGCTCATCTGCCAGCCCCAATGGCTGACGGGGATCCCGGTGGCCCGGGCGGCCACCTCCGGGCTTGCACCATCGGTGGCGGCCACCCGTTCAAACGCAATGCCAAGTCTGCCGCATTCCCTTATCATATGGGCAAGCCGGTCCGGGCGTCGGTCGAGATTGATGCAATAGACCTTCATGACCAGCCCGGGTTCCAGAAATCGCGGCCCGAAGTCTAGAGGTGTAAATTGGCATCTCAAGCGGAAAAGCGCGAAGGACGGTCGGGCAGGTCGCTCAGCGTCGAGGCTCAGTCGCGCGAGTGCACCAGCCGCAGTTGCGGCTTGCCCCGCGGCGGGCGGGGCATTGCGGACGAAAAGCCCGTGCCGGTTTCAGCCAGTCCATGAGAAACCCCGGCCTCTTGGTCTCGGCGCTCTGCCGACAGACGCTCGGACAAGCGGCGGGCCCCGCCGCGCCGTTCGATCCGCTCGCTCAAAACCCCGGAAATCGCAAAGCGCCGCGGTGCGCGTCCCAGCGCCCCATTCAGGGCAAGGCAGCCGATCGCCAGACCCACTTCACCACTCGCAGCCAACAGCGGAAGGACCAGCATTCGTGCCTCCATTGTGGGGCGGCCGATGCCGCGCTCGCCTTCCAGCCAGACCTCCAACACACCCGGTCCGGCGAAAACCCCGTCCAGCGCTTCGGCCAGCCGGTTGCGGCCCTGCGGTTCGATCAGCGACGACAGGGGCATGCCGCGCACGTCCATGCCCATCAGATCATGCAACTGCATCCCGGCCAGCCGGAACCGCGCGATGCCGGGTGCCACCCTTTCGAGAAGGAAGGTGTTCTCCAGCGCCCCGGCGATGCCGCGCGGGTTGATCTCGTCCCGTCTGGGCAAGTCCGAGCCTTGACGCAGCCCCTCCCAATAGGCGCGCACTTCGGCCAGCATGGCAAAGCGCCCTGCCTCCTGGCTTGCGCCAGAATCATCGCCGTGCCCACCTTTGCCAAACAACGACATATACATTCCCCTTCTCGTGGCCCATCGCGGCCGCCCAAGTCCTCGTTGTCGCATCCGGAAGGCTCTGGTAAGCCAGACCGAAAGGTCCGTTAAACCTGTCGCAATACAGGTTACCGAAGCCTTAACATAACAAAGCTGTCGACGATTTGGCGGACAATCTCGACAAATGGTAAACACCTGCACCCATAGGTTGTGCGGGCCGGAACGATCGGAAACGGGGGGAAGATGACGATATCCATGACCGGCTTTGCCGCGCGCAAAGGGCAGGGGGCCGGGCACAGCTGGCTGTGGGACATCCGTTCCGTCAACGGCAAGGGGCTGGACCTGCGTTTGCGGGTGCCGGACTGGATCGACGGACTTGAGGTGGCGCTGCGCGCCGAACTTGGCCGTGCCCTGCAACGCGGCTCTGTCTCGGTCTCGCTGAAAGTGGCGCGGGACGGGCTGTCCGAGGGGGCAGAGGGGTTGCGCGTCAACCCGACAGCGCTGAGTGCGGCGCTGGT